>JAFPCL010000142.1 GCA_017390225.1 Clostridia bacterium | reverse complement strand
GTGTTGTGCCTATGGTCACACAGAGGATATTAATCGCTTTGAGATGATTTTGGAAAACAAGAAACCTTGTCAATTCTGTAGTCAAATACCGAGATCAGATAGCATGGAGTGTTTAAAGCGTAAAGTCTTTTGTGTTCTCGGAAGCTTCCCTGAATGCGAAAAAGAAACCTCATTATTTCCACCCGATAATGCCGTTGAGAAATAGGTGGACTAATTTTCGCCTTTACACGGAGAATTAGCCCACCTGTACCGCGCCACGCCATTATTGGCGTGGTTTCTTATTGCCCTTCATTCGACATGAAGCATGCCGGCCAAATCTTGAAATAAGCTTCGCCGTCCGCTTTGCTCGCCAATCCACAGTAGTTCTCGGCGCGATACTTCGCACTTGTACCTACAATGGCCTGTGTCTTGGCTGGATCTCCGTAAGCGGAAACGTGATAAGTGATGAATGTATGCCTTCCGCAGTTCTGAAAAACGGGGATATCGTTCTTTCTGGCAATCTTGTAGATATCTTCGATGGTTCTTTTCTTGATTTTCTTCAAAGCACCAAGGAAGTCAAACGATTTAATCCATGCCATAGCCGTCGGCTCGATGTGGAATGCCCTTGGGCGCCGTCCTCGCTGAAATCCTTTGCCTTTGGCGATTCTTATTGTCTCATCATCAAGATGTATCTTGGCGGCATCCTCAACAAAAGCCATGCGGCGTATCTCCACAGCTCGGGTTCCGCAGAAGAAACTGATTATCGCCTGGGCCAGCATTTCAGGATTTCGCTCCTTTTCGTTCTCAAGGACCCGGAAAAGCCGTTCAACGTCGGATGGTTTCATGTATTCGGGTTCTTCCCATGGCTCATCCTTGTATTTGACGGTCTTTATTGGACTTGCCGCCAGATACTTCCGTTCATCTTTTGTACACCAGTTGAAGAAGGTTTTTAGACTCAAAAGATGTGAATTGTACGTTTTAGGCTTGTGGTTCCCGTAGTTCGTGTCAAGATATGCGGCAACCTCTTTTGCTGTGACAAGAGAAAGCCGTTTGTCGGCTCCGTATATCTGTACAAACTTGCCGGTTGAATAGCGATGCTTGGTCTTGTCGTCACCTTCCGGCTTGCTGTCATAGTATTCTTGCCAAGCGGCGCCCAAGGTCATGTTGCTATCATCTGCGGAAACACGCGCAGCACCGCCCAGGAACGCTCGCACAGCTTCGGCAAGGGAAATGTTCATTCCGGCCGCCGCAAGCTCGTCTAAGGCGTTTTTTGCGTCCAATGCTTGAATGGCAGTAAGCCTTACGGCAGCATCCCCACCCGCCTGATGCCGCAGATAGAAGTCTTTAATGGCTTTTTTAAGCTCATCTTCCGTATCACGCATCATGCGGATAGGCTTTTTGGTAAACGGATCTGTGCCGAAATAAGCCTCATATCCGACATACACCTTACCTTTGACGGTATGCTCACGCCGTTTGATCGACGATTCAACCGCTTTCTTCTGTCGATAACTCATCACTTCTCCTATAACATAGTGTTATGTGAAAACCTTGCTACAACTAAAAAATGTCATAACGCCTAAACCTATTCAGAATAAGCGCAAACCATTGTATCATAAGGCTTTTCACACTTCAATAGAAAAAGTGTTGTTGTATGGTATTATACCAAATATCAATTTTTGATGCAATTTGTGTTATATATGCTTATATATCAGTGATTTATCTCTTGTTTTTGTAATTATATATGCATTATAACAATAACATTTTTAATAACAGAATGACATAAAAGGGGAGTATTGTGTCAAAAACAGACCACTTTTATTGCGGCAATCGTGCGACAAACTCCCCATTTTATCAACCGTTATC
>JAFPCL010000141.1 GCA_017390225.1 Clostridia bacterium | reverse complement strand
GAACGGCTTCTGCTTCCGGGGCGGGTGCCTCCTCGGCGGGAGCCGACGTGGTCATAATACCGTTTGCGGATGCATCCGCGTCATCGGCGTCTCCCACGGTGAAAGTCCTTCATAATCTTTGGAAAGATACAAAGCACGCATATTTTTAATCAGCTCATATTTATACTGTGCGGCGCGCATACCCAATGCCTGACGGTTAAACACATCGCTCCATGTTTTGGTGTGGTTGATGCCGGCAAGAGTTTCCGCCGGTGCCTTGAAGGGATTATCAAGAGCAAAGTCATAATCCGTCAAGTTATATACGGCATCTGCCCACAGCATCGTTTTGCCACTGACGGGTGTGAAAAATTTAGATGCCGCCAGTTGTGCATCAAAGTCCGGAAGATTTGCCGCTTTATTGATAGCGCGCAGTTCGTCATCGGTGGGTTCGTGATCCAAATAGTTGTATTCGGAGAACAGGGACAGTCCGCCCAAACTTAGCATCTGATTGCATTCGGCACCATCATCACCCCAGACCGTAGCAAAAACGAATTTGATGCCTTCGGAAATACAGGTTGCCAGCGCCGGACGCATGGTGTTGAGGGTATGCTCAAAATACGGTGCATGACCAACCCATGTCCAGATACCGCCGGCAAAAATCGTTTCTCTGCCGAGCTGTTTGTGGTTATCGATTTTGCGCTTATAGACATCTCTGTTTGTTTCATAGTAGTCCCAATATACAGGATCAACTGCCGGGAATTTTGCCAGCTGATCTTCCGACAGATTGCCTTCAAAGGCGTTGGTTTTGGCGGAAATGAAGTGGAAAATCATATCCGACCACATCATCGGC
This sequence comes from Clostridia bacterium, assembly GCA_017390225.1. Lineage (GTDB taxonomy): Bacteria > Bacillota > Clostridia > CAKSNL01 > HGM11501 > RGIG1017. Next base: position 21,193 of record JAFPCL010000141.1, on the reverse strand, counting down.
TTGAAATCATATTTTGTGCAAATATCCGCAACTCTTGTTAAATGACGGAAGAAAACATCCAGCACCGGCTGGTCGCCGAATTTTTCAAGGAAACGACCACGGGAGAAGCCACCGGTTTCATCCAGACCAATATGGATTCTCTTGCTTCTGAAGCAAGAACGCAAGGAGCGGATGCAAGCTTCGATGAATTCATAGGTCGGCTCATAATCTGCCAGAAGCACACTGCCGTTATCCCGAAGGTCAGCGGCATCATTCCACTTTAAAAATTGCGACATATGGCCCAGCGTTTGGATGCAGGGAATCATTTCAATACCCAAAGATGCGGCATAATCATCAATTTCGCGCAATTCTTCCTGTGAATATCTACCGCGCAAATATCCCAAACGGGGATATTCGGGCACCGTGTAGGTATCCTCGGTGTAGAGCATCAGCATGTTAAGACCTAAGGATGCCATACAAGTCAGGTACTTCTTCACGGATTCTACTTTCAGAACACCATTGCGGCTCATATCCAGCATAGCACCCGCCGTTTCAAACTTAGGCGATTGATGAAGCACGATATCCTCGCCCTTATGCATACCTGCCAACATATAACCGCGACAAAGCTGCGGAATATCCTTGTACCCAATCCGTGCCGTCGTGCCCTTCACGGACACTTCCAAGGCATCGGCTTCGTAGATTTCGATATCCATATCAAAATCATAGCCGCAAGAGTCAAATATCAGTTTTTTGTAATCCATATCGTTTTCCTCCTCTTTTAAATTAGTTTTATTTGGGTGTAAAAGATCCTCCAGAAAAAGGTTTCGGATTAGAGCAATGATATATTCTTACATTACTCTTTCCTCTGCCTTTCTTTTCATAGCCCTTTTCCTCAAGCTTTTCCATTGTTTTTTTATCATTCGTCATGGAAGCAATCAAATACTGCTTATCCATTATTTTTTGTTTTTCTCTTTCTAAAGCTCTTTCTTGTCTTCTTTTTGCATTTCTTGCTTTTATTCTTTCGATTCTCTGAGCTTTTTTCCGATCTCTATTTTCTTTTCGCTTTTTCCTTAGTTCAGCTTCTCTTTTCTCCTCATTTATATAACTCAAAAAATCTCCTCCCTAAAAGCCTCATCAATAAAAATTCGGCTTTTATATACATTTGTTAAACTGTATTTATAAAAAACCTGGAAAACATATATCCCCAGGTTTTTCAATACACAAAACCCCTTCTCTTGACTATCTTTCTTCTCTGAAATAGGGCAAACCAAGTGCCGCAGGGGGTTGATTTTCTTTTTTGTTTCGCATACTGGTGATAATCAAGACAATAATGGTAACCACATAGGGAAGCATTTCAAACAGCTTTTTGTCGCTGACGGTGATGTTCGGGATATAGGTGGGAATGACGTACAAAAACCCGAACAGGATAGAGCCCAAAATGCTCAGAGACGGACGCCACACGGAGAAAATAACCAGAGCGATGGACAGCCAGCCGCGGTCACCAAAGCCGTTGTTGGACCAAACGCCGTTGGCGTAGTCCATGACATAATAAAGACCGCCGAGGCCTGCAATGGCACTGCCGATAGAGGTGGTGATATATTTATAACGAGTGACGTTGATACCGGCGGCATCGGCAGTTGCAGGGTTTTCACCAACGGCGCGCAGATGCAGACCGATACGGGTTTTATTTAAAATGAACGAGGCAATGATTGCTACGATAATCGCTACATAGACTAAAAATCCGTAGGAGAAAAAGATTTCTCCAAACCATCCGAGGCTATGCGCAAAGGGAAGCTCCGTTTTAAAAGCGTTGGACGTGGCAGACAATGCAATAGAGGGCACATCGGAATCCACAAGCTTAATGAGAGAGCCGCCGAAGAAGTTGCCCACACCGATACCGAAGGTCGTGAGTGCAAGCCCCGTCACATTCTGATTGGCACGAAGAGTGACGGTGAGGAAGCAGTATATAAGCCCCATCAAGGTAGAGCCTACCAAAGAGCAAAGAAGAGGAATCAGTACGGCTAATATCGGATTTAAAAGTTCCGGAGATGCCAGGCTCTGCTCATAAAGAAACGCGCCTGCTACGCCGGAGATTGCACCTACATACATGATGCCGGGAATCCCCAGATTCAAATGACCGGATTTTTCCGTTAAAATTTCGCCCGTAGAGCCAAACAGTAGCGGTGTGCCCTGCATGACGGCACGCTGAATAATGGTTGCAATCATTTATTTTCCTCCTTCTTGTTGAATTTAATTTTATAGTTGATAAAGAATTCCGAGCCGATGATAAAGAAGATAATAATCCCCGTGATAATATCGGAAAAAGAAGAATTCAAACGATAAACCTCAGAAATCTTCGATGCACCTTTTTGCAGGAACACAATGAGAAGAGACGTGAGAATCATGAAAATCGGGTTGAACTTTGCAAGCCAGGATACCATAATAGCCGTGAAGCCTCTACCGCCTGCCGTGTCACTTTTCAAAGAGTGGTCGGTGCCTGCTACCAGCAAAAAGCCTGCGATACCGCAAACAGCGCCGGAGATGGCCATGGTACGAAGCACGACTTTTTTGACATTGATGCCGATATAGCGTGCCGTGTTTTCACTTTCACCGACAACAGAGATTTCATAGCCCTGCTTGCTGTATTTGAGATAAATATAGGCAACGATGGTGAGCACAAGAACAATCAGAATATTGATGAGATATTTTTGACCGAACAGCACAGGCAGTTGTCCGTATTCCAGTGTTCGGGGCGTGCCGGAGCCTTTGGGCATTGACCATTCCAAAGTGTAATATGCCACAATCTGAATGGCAACATAATTCATCATCAGGGTGAACAGTGTTTCATTGGAATTAAATCGTGTTTTAAAAAATGCCGGGACGAGTGCCCACAAAGCACCGGAAACAACACTGGTAATCACCATAACGAGCATCAGTAGCGGTGTGGGCAATTTTTCTCCCAGAAAAATCATGCAAGCCGCCGTGGCAAGACCGCCGATTAAGACCTGCCCTTCTGCGCCGATGTTCCAAAATTTCATTTTAAACGCCGGCGTGACTGCCAAGGACACGCACAGCAGAATCGCCGTGTTCTGAATCAGATTCCAGACCAGACGCGTCGTGCCGAGGGCACCTTCTGCCATGGTGATATACATTTCAATGGGGTTAAGATCGGTTAAAAACACCGTGACAATACCGCATACAACCATAGCCAAAAGGACGGCTATCACGCGGATAATCCATGCTTTCCACCATGTGATATCGTCACGCTTGACGATATGCGATTTTGTTTTAAAATACAGCTTATTCATTTTACTCATTTATTCTTTCCTCCCCTTCAGACTTCCGAATTATGGGGTTCGGACTTCGTCATCATAATGCCGATTTCTTCCTTTGTGGTGTTTCTTGCATCCACAAAGCCTGCAATTTTGCCGGAGCCGATAACCATGATGCGGTCGCACAATTCAATCAAAACGTCTAAATCTTCGCCGACAAAAATAACGGCAACACCTTTTTTCTTCTGTTCGTTCAAAAGGTTATAAATCGTGTAGGAGGAGTTGATATCAAGGCCTCGCACCGGATATGCCGCCATCAGAACGGTAGGTGCAGATGCAATTTCTCTGCCGACCAGAATTTTTTGCACGTTACCACCGGACAAACGCCGCACCGGGGTGGATGCAGAGGGCGTGACAACCTCTAACTTTTCAATGATTTCTTCTGCCAAAGACTTGGGCTGTTTTCTCTGCAGAAACACAGACTTTCCCTTTTTATAGCTTCGAAGCATCATGTTGTCCACAATATCCATATTGCCGACCAATCCCATGCCCAATCTATCCTCGGGCACAAAGGCAAGGCGCACGCCCATCTGACGAATCTCCAGAGGCGTTTTATCCCGCAAATTTTCTTTGGTGCCGGTTTTGGGATTGTTGTATATAATACTGCCGTCGTCTAAATTCTGCAGACCTGCAATGGCTTCTAAAAGCTCTCTTTGTCCGCTACCTGCAATACCTGCAATACCAAGGATTTCCCCGGAATAGGCGGTAAACGAAACATCATCCAAAAGCTTCACACCATCTCGACTGTTGCAATCAATTTTATCAACAATCAGGCGCTCGGTGCGGTTTTCGACTTCACTTCGCTCGATATTTAAAGAGATTTTCTTGCCCACCATCATTTCGGTGAGTTCGGACTCATTTGTTTCGGCAGTCTTGACCGTACCGATATATTCACCTTTTCTAAGAACGGCAACATTATCGGAAAGAGAAAGCACTTCATGCAATTTGTGGGTAATAATAATGATGGCTTTGCCGCTTTCTTTCATATTGCGAAGCACACGGAAAAGCTTCACGGTTTCCTGCGGTGTGAGAACAGCGGTGGGCTCGTCCAAAATGAGGATATCCGCCCCACGGAACAGCGCTTTGATAATCTCAACCGTTTGCTTTTCAGAAACAGACATTTCGTAGATTTTCTTGTTGGGATCCAGTTCAAAGCCGTATTGCTCGGTGATTGCTTTGATTTTCTCAATGTATCCGGGCATATCAAAGCGCTTTTCGTCTTTTAGTCCCAATACAATATTTTCCGCGGCAGTGAACACATCCACAAGCTTAAAATGCTGGTGAATCATGCCGATTTTATAACGAAATGCATCTTTTGGGGATGCAATCTCCACTTCCTGTCCGTCAGCAAAAATCTGCCCCGAATCGGGGAAATAAATGCCTGCCACCATATTCATCAGCGTTGTTTTTCCACTGCCGTTTTCCCCGAGGATGGACAGAATCTCGCCCTTTCGCACCTTGAGGGACACATTCTTATTGGCAACAACACTGCCGAAGGTTTTGGTAATGTTTCTAAGTTCAAGTGCTATTTTTTGTTCCATAACATTCTCCATTTTCTTATCCTCTTGTGCTTTCTGATAAACCACCCACAATACGATTTATAACAAAACACGGGGATATATTTTAAAAAGAGGCTGTTTAAAAACCCGGGTTTTTAAACAGCCTCTATGCTTCATGATCACAGAACGTGCTGTTCATCATTTAACAGAAAAGCGATGATTTCAAACGCCCTCTGCTTTTGCGTGCTCGGCTTGACCGATGCAAGCGAAATTAGAATGCACTGTTCAGCAGAGTGATACCGTCGATCTGCATATCGAAGTAAGGAGCAGAACGATATTCGGATTCATGGAAGTAACCATCGGAGATAGCTTCGGTATCCTTTTCGTAAGCAGGATCGGTGTCAACGTCAGCCATGTAGGATTCCAGCTTTTCGCCGCCAACGGTGAATGCATTGGTATCAAAAACATGGATTTCGCCGGCAATCAGCTTAGCCTTTGCTTCTTCAATAGCTTCCTTGGTGCCGGGAGCGGCAACAGCTTCGTTGATATCGGTCAGAGCAACAGAACCGACTTCGAAGCCTTCGCACCAGTCATAAGCGATAGCTTCGCCGTTCTTGTTGGATTCAATGATATACTTGAAGTAGGGAGCCCAGTCGATTCTGGAGGAAATGATGAAGGTGTTGGGGCAAGCGCTCTGGGTGCTGCCGTTGTAGGATACGTTGGGAACGCCTGCGTTTTCACATGCGGTGGGAGCACCCATGGAGTCAGCATGCTGGCTGATAAGAACGCAGTTGTTGCTCAGGAGCTTGGTAGCAGCTTCTTTTTCCAGAGCTTCGTCGTACCAGCTGCCGGTGAACTGAACTTCCATCGTAACGTTGGGGCAAACGGACTTTGCACCAAGATAGAAAGAGGTGTAGCCGGAAACAACTTCTGCATAGGTGAAAGCACCGACATAACCCATCTTAGCCTGATCAGCGGTGATTTTGCCGCTTTCGATCATTTCGTTCAGCTTCATGCCTGCTGCAATACCTGCCAGATATCTGCCTTCGTAGATGGAAGCAAATGCATTGTGGAAGTTTGCAACATTTTCGGTGTGAGCGGTGGTACCGGTAGCATGGCAGAATTCAACTTCGGGGAATTCTTTTGCAGCCTTCAGCATGTAAGGCTCATGACCGAAGCTGTTAGCGAAAACGATGTCGCAACCCTGGTCAGCCAGGTCTGCAGCTGCTTCGTAGCATTCGTTGCCTTCGGGGATGTTGGTCTTGAAGATGACCTGTTCTGCAGTTAAACCGAGCTCTGCGGTTGCTTTTTCTGCACCATCCAGGAAGTTCTTGTCATAGGTGGAGTTTTCGTCGTGCAGGAAAATGAAGCCAATCTTGAAATCATCGGTAGCTTCAACCTGTACATCTGCATCCGGATTGGTTGCAGGTTCGGTCTTGCCGCATGCTGCGAACATACCAAGCATGGCTACAAGCATAACGGCACCCAGAAGAAGAGAAATAAACTTTTTCATTTTGTACCCTCCTTGCCTTTTGGCAAAAAAATTATTTATGTAAATTAAAATTTACATACAAAAAATACATTGCGAAAAAACGCTGTTTTTCATGTGTCAAAAGCATTTTTTCGCCCCCTTGGTTTTATAAACCAATTAAAAGGATTATAGCACACCATTTTCCAAAAGTCAACATTTTTCGTTTCTCGGTATTCATTTATTTTTTATGTTTTTTATTTATTTTTTTGTCCATTCTGCCTACAAAAAGCGGCAAGCCGTCACAGACCTACCGCTTTTTATCTTATTTTACAATGTCGATTTTCAAATCATCAATATAAAAATCACGTGCTCTTTCCGTCAAGGATAAATGACCTTCACGGTACAGCATTTTGTCGAAAGTTCCCACAAGATTGCCGTCTTTGTCGAACACCGCACCATGTTCGGAATAGGCTGCCCGATCTCCCGTCACACGAACGGTTGCCGCCGGCATATCATTGATTATGCACTCTCCAACAGATGGCGCGATAAAAACAAAATCAAAAGAGACATCGGAATATTGACAACCGATATACCGATTAAAATGGTACACAAAATGTCACTTCCCGGCTGCAGAAGATACAGCCCAATCCCTGCCGCAATGCCGGGCACGGACAGAAGCATAAACATTACTGTGTATAAAATCATCAAAACTTGGCGCGGCAAAATCCCGTTAAAGAGCCGCTCCACCAGCACATTACCTGCCACAACCAAAAGCCCGAAGGTCGTGCGGCATAAAATGCACAGGAGTATCCGAAGAACGCTTTCATTCAAAAGAAAATACAAAGGAATAAAAATCAACAAAGACTCTGCCAAAGAAGACGGAATCGCTTCTAAAATGGAATACAGAAGCTTCTTTGTAGAACTTGCAGGCACAAGATAAATATAAGGCTTAATAAGCTCTTTCAAAAGTCGCCCCAGAGACAGAGAAATCATCTGCATATAGACCGACAGAAAGAAAAGCCCCAAAAGAGAGGTTTCCCCCGCAAGCCATGCAAAGCCGACAATGATAACAGCGAACAGCAAACCCGTGGAGCTGAGTAGCCACACACTGCTTCGGCGGTTTTCCAAACGATGCTTGTAGAAAAACGCCGATGCACCCCAGCCTTTGCCGATGCCGATTTTCCCGACCTTGATATGGCGCGGTGCTACATCCCCTGGGTCGCCGTCGCGCCGTGCCGACATGGTAGCGCGCGTGATTTCTGCAGTGGTGAGCACATCCTCATAGTAGTCTTGCTTACTGAAATGAAGTACAATCCCAATCACGATCGCCGTCAGAAGTAAAAGTCCAAGACCCCCCAGCATATAAAGAGGCTTATCTAAAAGCATCCCATGCATAAACATCCCGACCCAGCCGGCAATCGGATACAGAAGCATCGGCAGGCTGTTGATGCCATGGATGGCACGTTCCATAATCCGCCCCGATGCCTGCGCCATATAGGCAAACAGATACACATACATACCGACCATCATCACGTAATATAAAACACGGATTACATTTCTTTTTTTATCCTCTGCCGTGGTATAGATAAACACAAGCATGGATAGACTCTGTGCCAGCAAAATCGTGACGGCAAAGCCGATGAGAACAATCAAAAATTCCCATCCCGATACATGATACACATCGGTGACAATAGGGTATTGCGTCACAAACAAAATGCCTGTTAAAAATGCGTAGGACACTTGCTGTGTGAGTCCGTATCGTAAAATCCGCATGGGCGTGAAGGGCGCCGGAAACAGCATATTGACGTCGCTCATCACAAATACCGCCGCACCACTCTCTACACTATTTTTCATCAGCAGAATAAAAACTTGCAAATACAGCATGATTACGATGGCCAGAAATTCCGTTTTATCTCTTTGAATCATGCCGCCGTCCGTGAGTGCCGCAGACAAGCCGATGCTGAGAAAATAGAAAACACCGATTCCCAGCACACTTGCCAGATATATGGGATTTTTAGCAATCACCATAAAAATATTTTTCCACTTTTTCACCAAAAGGTATGTCAAAGCACTCATTGCGGCACCGTGCCTTCCGTGATTTCAAAGAACAACTCTTCCACACTCTTGTCGGGCTGACTGCCGTCATGCTCGCAAATTGCCGCAACAGAGCCTTTTTTCATAATGTAAATCATATCCCAATCTTCCCCGATGGAATCCAGCATATGTGTGCTGAGAAGCACACTTGCGCCTTTTTCCTTGAGCTCGGAAAAGACCTTTTTCAGCTCCCATATGGCATGCGGATCAAGCCCTACCATAGGCTCATCAAAAACAATCACCTTCGGATGATGCAGAAGTGCACAGCAAATGGAAAGCTTTTGCTGCATCCCTTTGGAAAGCTCTTTACCCAGCTTGTTTCTTTTGTCTATCAGTTCGAAGCGCGTGAGCAATTGTTCTTCCGTGCCGTCGTCCTCAATTCTGTATGCACGGCGGATAAATTCCATATGTTCGCCCACGGTCAGAAGATCATAAATCGATGGAATTTCGGGAACATAGCCCAGAATCTGTTTGGCTTCCACCGATTTATTCGGATAGCCGCCCAAGGTAATATTTCCCTCATAACGAAGAAGCCCTGCAACGCACTTAATGAGCGTGGATTTTCCTGCCCCGTTGGGCCCTAAAAGAACCGCCATTTCCCCATCGGGAATGGAAAATGAAATGTTGTCATTGGCAAGGACTTTGCCAAATCGCTTGGTTACTTTTTCGGCGACAAGCATAAAAGCTCTCCTTTCTCTTTTTTCATCACGTGTACAATCCTGTCTCCTTTGACCACATAGCCCGTTTCCGCCATTTTCAGAATCGGCATATCCATTTTGGAATCTCCGAAATAACGATGCAAAACAACATCGGGATAGTGCTCCCGAAACAACGTAGCTTTGTTTTCGTGATAACAAAGCTGGGTAATCCGTCCGGTCTCCAGATTCATTTCCGAACAAATGCAGTGCTGAATTTTCAAGCGACGCAAAAGCTCGTTGATGAAAAAAGAGAAGGATGCGGTGATGAGAACATCGTCCGGGCGACACAGCTTGTAATAAAAGCTCTTGATTTTATGCATATGGGTGTCCCAGAACCTGTTGACCGTGTCTTTAAGGTCGGGAATATCATTTAAAACCGCCAATGCATAGGTTTCAAAAATAGCAATCATTTCTTCTCGAGATAGCCGCCCCAGCTTGTACTTTGTCATCACTTCAATAACAATCTTGCCGTAGCGCAACAGACGGGGATTTTCCCGCAGTACAAACATATAAAAGTCAAAGCCGCTTTCCCCATCATATATGGTATTGTCCAGATCATATGCATTCATATTGTTTACTCCACTTTCAGTTGCATTTCTCCCCTATAGGGATGCAGAAATTTCATAGATACGCACCGAAGAGATAAATTCTCTCCCAAAACCGCCGTTCCATAAAGTTCATCGGCATATAAAGGGCATCCGATATGCGCCATATGCAGGCGAATCTGATGGGTGCGCCCTGTAATCGGCATGGCTTCAATCCATGCCGTTTTGTCTTTTTCTTCCGACAAAAGCCTGTATCTTGTTGTCGCCGACTTCCCGCTTGGTGCAATGATTCGTTTTTGTTCTTTGGGAACAGAAAGAATCGGTGCTGACACTTCTCCTTCAGGTGGCTCGGGTGCACGGCAAAGACGTGCTCGATAATTTTTTTCAAAATGCCCCTCTGCCATGGCACGGTTTAAAAGCCCTGCCGTGTGCGGATCTTTTGCCGCCAGTACCAGTCCCGAAGTAGGCTTGTCCAATCGGTTCACGGCACGGAAAACACCGCCGCCCAGATAGTACACCACTTCCTCTGCCAGCGACGGTCCGCTTTTGGGGGCAGGATGGGTTGCCAACCCTGCCGGCTTATCAAGCGCAATGATGTATTCATCTTCGTATACAATCACAGGCTTTGGGAATACTTTGGGCGATTTCTCCTCTTCTTCATAGAAAAACAATATCTCATCGCCTGCCGCCACCTTTGCCGTGACAAACACAGGCTCGTTGTTTTTTAGGATTTTTCCATGGTATTTAAATCGCTTGAGCATCGCCGCCGATAATAAAAGCTCACGGGCAACGGTTTTTATGTCCTTGCCCTCATCTTGTGCCGTTGCATGGTATAAAAGGTGCATCTTCACACCTCCAGCACAGCATCGCAAAGCGCGGCAATCGATTTACGATGTGTAATCCATATCACGGTTTTTTCTTTATAATAAGCTTTGATATTTTGAACCAACGCTTTTTCCGTGGCTTCATCGAGTGCCGACGCCGCTTCGTCCAGAAGCAAGATATCTTTTCCGCGCAAGATGGCACGAGCAATTGCAATGCGCTGTGCCTGCCCTTCGGATAGCCCCACGCCTTTTTCTCCAATCACCGTATCCACGCCTTGCGGCAATTTTTTCACAAAATCCAAAGCACAAGCGCAGGATAATGCCGCTTCGATTTCTTTTTCGGTTTTCTCCTCTCCGAACAGCACGTTTTCACGCACTGTGCCGGAAAACAAAGTATTGCCTTGGGGCACATAAGAAAAAAGACTTCTTGTTGCGGCAGAAATCGGAATCGATTGCTCGCCTTCCCATACAAGCGTTCCCCTTTGTGGCTTTAAAAGCCCCAACAAAAGATACAAAAGTGTTGTTTTTCCCTGCCCCGAAGGGCCGCAGATTCCCAAAAATGTGCCTTTTTGAATACAAAACGAAAGATTGTCCAAAACAGGCTTTTCGGGGGTGTAGGAAAAATACAGATTCTCGCCTCGGATTTGAAGAAAAGTGCCATCGGTCGGCTTTTTTCCCTTCTCTTCTTCTTCCAAAAGCAGAATTTCTTCCATACGTTCAATGGATGTCAGCGCCGTGAGCATAGCGGCATAGATGGGTGCCATCCCCGTCAAGGGATCACGGACACCTGCCGACAATTGCAAAAACGCCGTGACATCACCAAAGCCGATTGTTTTATTATACAGACGGAACACCGCCCAGGAAAACGCCGCAATGTATGCCGCCCAAGACAGAAGCCCCAGCATGCATTTTGATAAAAGGGAAACTTTTGTGCGCGCCAGCACCGCTTCTTTATATTCTTCCTGCAAAGCATACAGTTTTTTTTCGTGATGCCCTTGCATGGAAAAAGCACGAATAAGTGTCATGTTCTGCAGTGCTTCCTGTAAAAAGCCGGTTTGCTCGCCTTCTTTTTTCATGACATTTTTTTGAAGCCCACGAATTTTCCGACCAAAAAAAACCGACATCAAAAGCAAAAGGGGTCCTGCCGCCAAGGCAATGGTGCACATGATACGATCCAGCATAAAAAGCACGATAAGCGATGCCAAAAACTGCACCGACAAAGTAAACATCAAAGGAAGTGCATCCAACAAAAAGCTCGTCACATGCGGCACATCACGCCCGATTCTCGTCATCAGATCGCCGCTGTGGAATGCACCTTGCGCTCGATATTCTGCGCCGCTGATTTTTGAAAACATATCGGCTTTAATTTCATTGGTCACCGAAATGCGAAGCTTTGCTCCCATCCATTCCGATGCGGCAGACAAAAGCGTTTGCAGAACGATTGCCAAAAGCACCCATGCGCCGAGCATCAAAAGTGCTTTGGGAGCTACGCCCGACACTGCGCCGTTGATGAGTGCGCGCAGAAGAAGCGAAAAACCGACGGACAGAAGCGCTGAAGCCGCACCAAACACGGTAGGCACAACAATGTACTTTTTATATCGTCTGATATAAGACAAAAGAAGCCGAAGCCCCCGTCGTTTTTTCATCTTCTCACCTACTTTTTAAAACAATTATACAGATTTATTAAACCATATTTTTATAAATTTGTCAAGTTACTTTATCTATTCTTGCTTTCTTTATAAAAAAGAGCCTTGCCTCCAAAAAGCAAAGCTCTTTCATTTAATTTTCACTTACGATTTCTACAACCAAAGGATAAATCATGCGGAGCACCGCATTGACCTGATGGGATTCGGAAATGCCGGTTTTGCACCAGATGGCGAAATGCTCGCAATTGCCGAACAAAAGATTGTATTTCGTTTCGCCAATGCGACTTCTGGCTCTTTTGACCGTTTCCTCCGGGGAATACAGCCGATATTTTTTTGTTTTCAGCATATCCGCTGTGTTTTTGTACGGCGTAAATACCGATGCCGCCACGGAATAATGTTTGCTTGGTTTTCCATAGCTATCCGGAAATTCCAACACGAAAAAGCTTTTGGCATCTTTCAAGAACTCTTCCATGGGGGCTTCGTGAATGCTGATTTTGTCCGAAAAATCGCCGCCCTCCCCTGCGTAGTGAATGACACGGTCGTTTCCGATATATACGGCGTAGTGCTCATACGTGCCGCCGTATCGTGAAACACCGATAATATCCCCCGGCTCCAATGCATTTTTCGCCGATGCATCTTGTTCTTCTTTGTTTTCCCAAAGGGAAGACAAAAACGCTTTACTCTTTTGTATGATATATTTTCCATGTGTCAAAAACAGCACACTCCTTTTTGCATTGCCGTAGCACGGCATGTTTTATGATATGCAAAAGGAGCTTATTTCGTTACAAAAGCGCAAGAAGCGATTCCACCTCTTCTTCTTTTGTTGCCCAGCTTGTGCAGAAGCGCACCGCACTGTGATTCTCATCCACCTTTTCCCACAGCTCAAAGGCAACTTCTTTTTGAAGAGCTTTCATTTTTTCGTTTTCCAAAACGACAAAAATTTGATTTGCCGTTGTTTCCACCAAAAAGGCATATCCTTTTTGGAAAAAGCCTTCCCGCATTTTATTCGCCATCAACACGGCATGACGTGCGATTTTAAAATACAAATCATCCGTAAAGAGTGTGTCAAACTGCACGCCTAAAATCCAGCTTTTTGCAAGCAGTGCCCCGTGCTGTTTGATGCGAGTGAAAAAGTGCTTGGGCGCATTTCCCTTGGGGAAAACCACCGCTTCTCCTAAAAGCGCACCCACTTTCGTGCCGCCGATATAAAAAGCATCGCACAAATCTGCGATTTCCGGCAGTGAAAGGTCTGTGCCATCTGCAGAAAGACCGTAGCCCAGTCTTGCCCCATCAATATATAAAGGAATATTGTATGTTCGGCACACGGCATAAAGTGCCGAAAGCTCCTTTTTTGTATACAGTGTGCCATACTCCGTGGGATGCGAAATATAGACCATGCCGGGATACACCGCATGGTCGCGGTTTTCGTCGGCATGAAAATCCGAAAGGTATTTTTCCGTTTCTTCTGCGCAGAGCTTTCCGCCGTGGGACGGAAGAGACAGTACCTTATGCCCCGTCAGCTCAATTGCGCCTGCCTCATGCACATTGATATGCCCGGAGGAAGCACAAATCACGCCCTCATAGGAATCTAAAAGAGCGGAAATCACATTTTGATTGGTCTGTGTGCCGCCGGAGAGGAAAAACACATCGGCATTTTCTTTTTGGCAAGCTACTTGAATCTTTTCTTTGGCAGAAGCGCAATAAACATCCATGCTGTAGCCTGCCATATGTTCATCGTTGATTGCTATCAGCTTTTGAAGAATCTGAGGGCATGCACCCTTGGTGTAGTCACTCATAAAAGATATCATATTTTACACTACTTTCTTAAAATGGATTTTGTTTTCCATTTGCCGATTTTATAGAATATTGCTGTCAGCACTGCACCGAGCACCCATGACAATAAAAGAGAGATTTGAATACATTCTTTTCTTCCGTGCGGAAGTTCTGCCGTTGTGGTGAGATAGGAAATGCCGTATGCCACGGGCACACGAATGACAACGGTGGTAATCAAAGAAATCCACATCGGCGTCATGGTATCCCCTGCACCGCGCATAATGCCGGACAAGCTCTGGGTGACCGCCATGGCAATATAACCGAGGGCTAAAATTTGCATCAATCGATAGCTCAGCTCTACCAATTCGCCCGTATTGGTGAAAACGCCCATTAAGGATTTTCCGAAAATAAGAATAATGCCCGTAATGGTCGTGGCACACAAAACGCCCATAAATAGGCCTTGTCTTGCGCCCTTAATCACACGGTCATACAGCCCTGCACCCACATTCTGCCCTGCATAGGTCGCCAGTGCCATACCAAAAGAAAAATTCGGCATCATGGCAAAGCCATCCACGCGCATGATGACCACGTTGGCGGCAATAAACTGTTCGCCGAACTGATTGGTCAGCGATTGCACAACAATCATGGCAGAGGATATAATTGCCTGGGTGAGTCCCGAAGGCAAGCCAAGTCGAATAAGCGTGCCCACATACTCTCTTTCAGGTCTAAAAAAGACCGTGCCGAAATCAAAATGCTCTCGCATTTTGGCAAGCCTCATCAGGCAAAGCACCGAAGATATGCCCTGTGCCAAAACCGTTGCCAAGGCAACACCGCCAACGCCCATAAAACGAACAAAGACAATGTCCAAAACGATATTGATTGCCGTTGCAATCAGAAGATACACAAGGGCAGAAAAGGAATCGCCCAAGCCGCGCAAAATACCGCTTAAAATATTGTAATATGCCATGCCTGCCATGCCGTACAGCGAAATAAGCAGATAGTCGGTGCATCCGTCGATAATGGCATCCGGTGTGTTGAGAAGCTCCAATAATGGGCGAATCAAGGGAGAGGCAACAAGTGCCAAGCCTATACAGCAAATGGCCGTAACCGTAATGGCATTACCAATGGTATGCGAAAGCTTTTCTCTCTCTCGTGCACCAAAATACTGTGCCACCATGATGCTGGCACCGGCAGAAATGCCGATAAACAAAACCAAGAGCAAATTGAGAATCGGCGCCGCAGAGCCGACAGAAGCCAATGCATTGTCGCCGATATATTTTCCGACAACAATACTGTCCACCGTGTTATAAAGCTGCTGGGCAATATTGCCGATAATCATCGGGATTGTAAATATCAAAATGCTTTTCCACGGTGTTCCCTGTGTCATATCCGTGGGAGCAAATAAACTCTTTAACATAAAGCCTTCCTTTTCATTCACAAATCAGTGTTCCGTTTTCTTCGCGGATGGGAATAAACACCGTGTTTTCCGCTGTTTTTTCATTCGGCGTGTTGGGCGAATGGATGCAAAGATACATCTTTTCGTCCACATCCGTAAAAATCATGCCGTGGCCGCCATCGTATTCGCCCATCGACTTGGTGTAGAGCTGTTTCTCCTGCTGCACCCATTCTCCATCGATGCGGTTATCCTTGGCATGAGCGATGCCGACACAGTAGCCGTCTTTATCAAAATTCGACCAAATCATCATGAGCTGTCCATTTTTTAAGCGATGCAGGAAGCATCCGTCGGTTACGCCGCCGACTGCCCAAGCGGGGCTGTCTGCACGGAAAAGCTCCACAGGCTCGGAAATAAAGTGCGTTAAATCCTCGGAAAGCTTGGCTACCGCCATTGTGCCGACTTGATCCGGCATGCAAACCCATTCATGCACAAACATCATCCAGGGCTGACCGGCTTCATCTACAAAAAATGTGCCGTCAATGGCATCCCAATCTCGGGGCGTAATATGTCCGCCCGTAATTTCCACGAAGGGACCTTCGGGATGCTCGGATTTTAAAATTGTGCAACCGCGATGATTTGTTTCATCGGAAAAATAGGTCGTAAACATATAGAAACTGCCTTTATATTTATGCACCTCCGGTGCCCAACGGTTGCCGACGGCATGGGGCGGATTGACGAAAATTCTGTGTTCGACTTTTTCCCATGTGCCGTCTAATTTTCCGCTTGTGTTTTTATAACAGCAGTAGTAAGAGCCCTCCTGCCAACCATCCTCTGCACCGGTACCGTACACATAATACACGCCGTTGTCATACAGTAAAAAAGGATCACGCAAATGCTGAATCGTTGTTTTAATCATAAATTTCTCTCCTTGCATTCATTTTTTATGAATCATTTCACGCCTGTAAAAAAACACAGGCTCTATTCTTTAGATAACCGACATGATAAAGATGACAATAATAATCAAGGGAAGCACATAAGACACATAGGGTCTCAGCCACTTAGGAAATTTGAGTCCCTTGCCGGTGTTAACTTCGGCAAAGAACTGATCGAAACCCCAGCCGTAGCGCGTGGTGCAGAACAGCACATAGAAAAGGCTACCCAAGGGAAGAAGCACATTGGAAACGGCAAAATCCTCCAAATCCATAAAGTTTTTGCCAAACACCTTGATGTCTTCCCAAATATTTAAGCTGAAAATGCAGGGCAGGCACAAAACCAGCATCAGAAGAATGTTGATGATTGCAATCTTTTTGCGGGACATATTTGTGCGCTCCATCCAAAAGGACATAATGTTTTCAAAAACCGCAATGACGGTAGAAAGAGCGGCAAAGAGCATGAACACAAAGAAGAGTGTGCCAATCACTCTTCCGCCGGGCATAGCATTGAAAATGCTCGACAGCGTTGTCATCAAAAACGTGGCACTAACGGAGGATGCATCTGCCGTCACGCCACCATTATAGGTGAAGCATGCAGGAAAGATGATAAGACCGGACATTAAAGCAACCATCGTATCCAAAGACATAATCGTCAAGGCTTCACCGGTGAGACTGCGCTCCTTACTGATGTAGCTACCGAAAATAGCAATAGAGCCGATGCCGACACTGAGGGTGAAAAAAGCTTGCCCCATGGCGGCAGAGATCACTGTCCAGAGACCGGAAGTGCGCACACCGTCCAAAGACGGGATCAAATAGAATTTCAAGCCTTCTTTTGCGCCCGGAAGCGTGCAGGAATAGATGGCAAGCCCCATCATCAAGAGAAACAAAGAGATCATCATAACTTTGGTGATTTTCTCTACCCCTTTTTGAAGCCCTAAAGAGCAAACACCGAAGCACAGAACAATAATGGCATAGGTTGATAAAATCATGGTGACAGGGCTTTGAATCAAACTGCCAAACACTTCGCCCAATTCTTGTGCCGTTTCGTACTGCAGAATCGAGCCGTTTAAATATTTAAAGAAATAAATCAGCATCCAGCCGGAAATGGTGGTATAGAACATCATCAGAAGATAGTTGCCTGCCATGCCGGTGTATTTGTGAAGATGCCATTTTTGTCCGGACTTTTCAAGCACGTCGAAGGATGATGCAATGCTTCTGCCGCTGGCTCTGCCGACCGCCAGCTCCATAGCCATGACGGGAAGTCCTAAAATAAGCAGGAACAAAATATAGAACAGCACGAATAGTGCACCGCCATATGCCCCCGTGATAATCGGGAAACGATACACATTGCCAAGACCAATGGCACACCCGGCGGAGATTAAAATAAAGCCGAGTCGGGATGAAAACTTTTCTCTTTGTTGCATTTTTTGCGCTCCTTTTCTTACGGAAAAAATGCCAAGTCAAAAAACTCGGCATTTTTTGTCGTTATTTCCACTCTATAAAACCATAACTATTCATAATGTCGAAGAATTTTGAAAGCCGTTCGTATAAGGGCTCTGCCTTTTCGCCGAAATGGGCTTTCACTTCTTTTCCAATCGAAAAAATATCCTTTTGCCCGTCCATGCATAGCACCGTGAAGCTCCCCAATTCGTCCAAATGAATATACGACACCTTGGGCTTTTTCAAAAGCTTTTGCATGATGCGGTTCATGATTCCCTTATTTTCGATTCCGAGCGTGACCACGCCGTTTTCATCCGTTTGCACGGATAACTTTTCCGATAAAGAAGGAATCTTATCCAAATAGTTTTCTTTTTGCTTCTTCATGGGAAATTACTTTCTCTTTTTCAGCGCAGAGAATTTCACCACGGTGAAGATTGTGATGGCAAACAGAACAAGACTGAGCGCTGTAGCAACCCCTGCGGGAAGATTCAAAAATCCGGAAATGTCGATTCTATCGCTCAAGCTGACACCGCCGACCGTGATGATTGCCAGAATAGCCAGTATAATACCGACAATGCCTTCCCCGGCAATCATACCGGAGCAGAACAAAATACCGTCGGAAATGATGGCTTTCTTCTTGTTTTCGTCTTTCTTCATCTTATCAAAAACAAGACGGACAAGACCGCCCACCATGATGCAGGCATTGAGCTGTACGGGCAGATAGACGCCAATGGCAAAGGGCAGAACGGGAATGCCGATAAATTCAACGACCAATGCGATAAACACACCGACAAACACCAAGCCCCAAGGAAGGTTGGCATCCATAACGCCTTCGATAATCATCTTCATAAGGGTTGCTTGCGGAGCACCCAAGTCTTTTGAACCGAAGCCCCATGCCGTATCCAGAAGATACAATGTGCCGCCGATGGCAAATGCGGAAGCAACAACACCGATGATTTCACCGATCTGCTGTTTCTTGGGGGTTGCACCCAAAAGATAACCGGTCTTGAGGTCCTGAGATGTGTCACCGGAGATAGCGGCAACGATACAGATGATAGAACCGATGGCAATAGCGGCTTGCATACCGGGAGCACCGCCTTCACCGGTGAACTTCAAAATCAGGGTTGCAATCAGAAGGGTTGCAATGGCCATACCGGAAACCGGGTTATTGCTGGAGCCGACAAGGCCGACCATACGGGAAGAAACGGTGGCAAAGAAGAAGCCGAACACAACAACAATGATAGCACCGATGAGGGAAACAGGAATGGCAGGAATCAGCCAGACCAACAGTGTCAGAACGGCAATTGCCGCAATAACGACCTTCATGTTGATGTCTTTTTCCGTGCGCAATTGGCTTGCACCGCCGAGCTTCATGCCCTTCATGGCATCACGGAAGGTGGTGACAATCAGAGGCAGAGATTTTATAAGGCTGATGATACCGCCGGCAGCCAAAGCACCGGCACCAATGTAGCGGATATAGCTTCCCCAGATGGCACCTGCACCGCCTGCGGCAAACATTTCCCCGATGGGCGCTGTGCCGGGATACATGGTAAGATTTTCACCGAACATTACAATCAGCGGAATAATGACCATCCAGCTGAGCACGCCACCGGCAAACATATAAGAAGAAATTCTCGGGCCGCAGATATAACCAACGCTCATAACGGCAGGATAAATCTGTGTGCCGATTTCGCCGGCATAGCCCTTCACACGGAAGGAAACTTCACCGGGTACAGCCTTGAGGCCATCGATGATAAATTTAAACAAAGCCGCAAAGCCCATACCGGCAAACACAGTACCGGCATTGGCGCCGCCTTCTTCGCCTGCCAGAAGAACTTCGGCACAAGCCTTGCCTTCGGGATAAGGAAGAACGCCGTGTTCTTTTACAATCAGTGCATTTCTGAGGGGCACCATGAAGAACACACCCAGAAGACCGCCAAGCAAGGCAATCAATGTAATCTCAATAATGCCGGGCTTGTCCATCACACCCTCTTTTGCCCACAGGAACAATGCAGGGATTGTGAAAATGGCACCGGCTGCCAAGGATTCACCGGCAGAGCCGACAGTTTGCACAACATTGCTTTCAAGGATTGAGTTTTTGCGCATAATCACGCGGATTACGCCCATAGCGATAACAGCCGCCGGGATGGAAGCCGACACCGTCATGCCGACACGAAGTCCCAGATAAGCATTCGCCGCACCGAATACAACAGCCAAGATAATACCCATGATGATTGACGTAACGGTCAATTCAGGTGTAACCTTGTCTGCCGGAATATACGGCTTAAATTCTTGATCTTTCATATAATCCTCTCCATTTCCGTGCTTTGCACAGTAATACGCATATTCTACCATAAAGTGCTATTATTTGCAAGCCTTATTTTTCGATTCTAAAAAAAATGATGCACCGCATCCAAAAGCACGGTGCATCTTAAACGCATAACAATTTTCCAATGGACGTTGTAGGGGTGATTCATGAAAAGTCCCTACAATCAGCATGATTAAAATCGAATAAAGTATCCTTTCCTTTTGTGGTTATCTATGCCATAGAAATCAACTGTGCGATTTTATCATTTAGCTTCCGCCACCGGCAGTAAAATCACCACCCGGAAAACTTTTTCATCCTCTTTATATTCCCAATGCATACTGCCGCCGTATTTTTTCACGACCTCTTGCATACTGGACATACCAATGCCGTGCTCGTTTTTATTTTTCTTTCGCGTGAGAAGTCTGCCGCTGATGATTACGGGTGCCATGTCGGCGGAATTTTCCGCCCGGATGCACAGGAAGTTTTCGTTTTTCGTTTCAAAATGCAGATAAATCTGTTTCTTTTGTGTATGGCTTGCGCCTTCCATGGCGTTGGTCAGCAGATTGGAAAAAAGAGACACACAGTCGGTATTTTCCATAAAGGAGAGCTTGCCGCCAAAAGGCTCTACGGTGAAATGAAGCCCGTGTGCTTTGCACTCGGCTTTTTTCTTGGTTAAAAGCATATTCAGCACATCATGGTCGGTATAAGAAAACCACCCGGCTTCTTCTTCCTTTTCGCAAATAGCTTCCATATAGGCAAGGGCTTCTTTATTGTCCGCATCGATGAGGCGCGCAAGGGTTTGCATATGTGCTTTGAAGTCGTGATGCAAAATGGAAATTTTCTCGTACTTATCTTGCAAAAGCTCGTATTCCTCCCGAAGAAAGGCTTCTTCCATTTGAACTTTTGCTTTCTCGTCTTTTTCCAGGCTTTTTGCCGTCACTTCTGCCCTCCAGCTCCGCGAGAATCTCTTTGGCACGGCGGGTGACTTCCCCGGGAACCCCTGCGAGACGGGCGACTTCAATGCCGTAGCTGTCATCGGTGGCTCCGGGGACGATTTTCCGCAGGAAGATCATCTGGTCGCCCCGCTTTTTTACGGCAATGTTGTAGTTCTTTACGTTGGGGAGCTTATCCTCCATGGTGGACAGCTCATGGTAATGGGTGGCAAAGAGGGTCTTGGCGCCCAGTTTCTTCGGGTCGGCGCAGTATTCCAGCACCGCCCGCGCAATGGACATACCATCAAAAGTGGAGGTGCCGCG
>JAFPCL010000140.1 GCA_017390225.1 Clostridia bacterium | reverse complement strand
GGCATCAAGTAAAGAGAAATCCGCAAAAAATGCGGATTTCTACCAAAAACAATATTTTTTAGATAAATAATTGTTTTATAAAGCGAATAAATGCTTTATTTCTGCCATGAAACGGTCCGTGCCTTTTTTTACATCCCCATTTTTATTCTTTTACAGCAAGGATTCGTACAGCTTTGTGATATCTTCCACCGATGTATCCTTGGGATTGCCGGGGCGGCAGGCATCGTCAAAGGCACTTTGTGCCAAAAATGCAATGTCTTCTTTTTTCACAATGTCCCTCAAGGTTGCAGGAATGCCGATATCCTGTGAAAGCTTCTTCACAGCATCGATTGCCGCTTTTCTGTATTCCTCCTGCGTCATATTCTCCGTTCCGGAAACACCCATGGCTTGTGCGATATATTTATACTTATCTCCCGTGGCTTCTGCATTATATTCCATAACCGTAGGCAGGATAATCGCATTGGCAATGCCGTGGGGTGTGTCATACAAAGCCCCCAAAGGATGCGCCATGGAGTGAACGATGCCTAATCCGACATTGGAAAAGCCCATACCGGCAATATACTGGCCGAGAGCCATCCCTTCACGGCCGTCGGGGGTGTTGTCCACCGCACCGCGCAAGGATGCGGCGATAATCTCAATGGCTTTTAAATGGAACATATCCGAAAGTGTCCAAGCCCCTTTGGTGATATAGCCTTCAATGGCATGTGTCAGTGCATCCATGCCGGTAGCGGCAGTCAGCCCTTTCGGCATGGTTGCCATCATATCGGGGTCAACAAAAGCAACAACAGGAATATCATGCGGATCTACACATACCATTTTTCTGTTGTTTTGGCTGTCTGTGATGACGTAGTTGATTGTGACCTCTGCCGCCGTACCTGCCGTGGTGGGAACAGCAAATATCGGCACGCATTTGTTTTTCGTGTCGGCAACCCCCTCCAGGCTTCTCACATCCGCAAATTCAGGATTGGTGATAATAATACCAATCGCCTTTGCTGTGTCAATCGAAGAGCCACCGCCGATGGCAATGATATAGTCTGCCTCGGCTTTTTTAAATTCCGCTACACCGTTTTGCACATTTTCAATGGTGGGATTGGGCTTAATATCGGAATAAACCGTGTAGGCAATTTTTGCCTCTTCCAAGACATCCAAAACCTTTTTTGTTACTCCGAATTGAATCAAATCGGCATCGGAGCAAACAAATGCTTTTTTAAATCCGCGCGCTTTGGTTTCCGTTGCAATTTCTTTGATTGCACCCGATCCATGATACGAGGTTTCATTGAGAATAAATCTTGCTGCCATAAAAAATCATCCTTTCAATATTTTATATATATCAGCTTTCAAAATTTGATTTTGAAGGCTTTTTTTCACATCTTCATCGGCAAAAGATGCGTCTACCGCATATAGATGCATTGTTTTCACTTCTTCTTCCGAAAGAGAAAATAGAGAAATCATCTGTTGCCATTCTTTTTTCAGATTCGTGTCGGATACTGTCAGATTATCCGTGTTGATTGTGACACGAACGCCTGCATCCAATAATGTTCGCAAAGGATACTCCTTTAAGTTATCGACTACTTTTGTATTCAAATTACTGGTCGGGCACAGCTCCAAAACGATTTTTTTCTCACAAAGCTCTGCCAAAAGCAGTTTGTCTTCCACCGATCGAACCCCATGACCAATCCGCACAGCGCCAAAAGAAACGGCACTTTTCACGCTTGCTGCACCATCAGCTTCCCCGGCATGAATCGTAAAAGGAACGCCCAACTCGTTTGCTAAAGAGAAGACCTCAAAAAAGCTTTCCGTTGCATACAAGCTTTCCGCCCCTGCCAAATCTACCGCCATTTTATATTGATGTGCCAGATGCACGGTTTCAAGGTTTTCTTCTATGTTATCT
>JAFPCL010000139.1 GCA_017390225.1 Clostridia bacterium | reverse complement strand
TATCCTCTGCTACCCGTGCATTATGTGCATCTGCCGCATCTGCCAAGTTCATAACCCCATACAGCTCTTTTTTCGCTTTCAAAAGCTTGCGTGCCACATAATCCACCAAGCATTTTTCAGCAAACGAATTTTCAAATTCCGTGATTTCATATTTTTCCAAAGCCATTTTGCGCCATGCCTCGGGAAACGCCACGGTTTGTAAAAAAGTATGGAGCGATAAAATGATTTTTTCTGCAGACTCCGTGCCACGCATACCGCCGTAGGCATCCAGAAAACGAATAAACCGCGGATTTTGCGCAACGAAATATTCTTCAAAACATTCTTCCATGACTTCTTTTTTCAGGATTTCCTCATCAGCAGCATCCATTATCGTAAAATTCGGATCGATATCCGCCGCCAAAAAATAGGAGCGAAGGGTTTCCACACAGAAAGAGTCCATTGTCATGACCGATGCATTTTGCACCATGTTGTATTGCCGCTTGAGCCGTGCATTTTCCGGATCGTCCTCTGATGCCTTCAAAACAGCACTTGCAATTCGCTCCCGCATTTCCGATGCGGCGGCACGGGTAAACGTGATAATCAGCAGACGGTCGATATCCGTGCCCGATGCTTCGTCCATAATACGGGAAAGAATTCTTCCGGTGAGCACGTGGGTTTTTCCGGCACCTGCCGCCGCCGTGACCAAAATGTTCTGCACCGGTGCCTTAACTGCATTCTCCTGCTCCGTCGTGTAACCCATCGTCCTCACCTTCTTTCTTTAAATGTTCAAATATTTCTTCTCTCGATATGTGTGCCATTGTTTCCATCTGATGCCCACAGCTTGGCACAAAGCCACAGATGCCCTTACCCGGGCAAAAAGTACAGGGATTATCCGTGTCTTTGCCTTGGGGGTGAATGGGCACTTTGCCCTTTTTAATTTCTCTGTATAATGCCGCCACCAGTTTTTTGGTGTGCTTCTTTAAAAGCTCCATTTCCTCACCGGCAAGCAGGCGGGATTCGCCCAGCACCAGATAGTCACTGCGCCCCGAAGGCTTGCCGTCTTCAAAAGACAAAGCCCGATCCATGCCGCAATAGGGAACAGCTTCTTTCAATAGGATTCCTCGCATTTTCATTTCCGTGAGCATCGAACGAAACAGCTCATCATCGGAAACGGAAAAGTCTTTATTCAGAATCGGGTCTTCCAAACGGAAGTACAGCATGCCGGCACCTGTCATTTTTTTGCCCGGTTGCTCGGAAAGTGCCGTCATATAAACCATCAATTGCAAGGACATACCCTGATACACATCGGAAATATCCAAATCCCGATTGCCTGTTTTATAGTCTACGATACGGAAATATGTGCCGTTTTCACCTTCGTACACGTCGGCACGGTCAATCTTTCCCCGCAGTTTCAGCGTTGTCCCGTCGGGCATAGCAATGGTGAGCGGAATATATTTTGTATCTTCATCAAAGGAAATTTCAGCACCCAAGGGCTCATAACAGCCGCGAATGATATGCTCCCTGATCATCAGAATCGCTTTTTTGGTTGCCGCACGCAGGCGGGACAAAAGATATTTTGTTTTCGGCGACTGCATGGCATGGGGGTTAATCTCTTTTTCAACTTCCGCCGCCCATTTTTCAACGGCTTTGTCGATATATTCCGCATCCGCATCCTGCCAAGTCATAGTCTTGCTTTCAATCATTTCTTTTGTGAAAAGCTCCACAATATTGTGCATATAGCTTCCGATATCTGCCACCGTTGCCGTAAGCTCTTGCCGTGGTTCTACCTTCAGAATATACTGCAAAAAGTACGAATACGGACAGCGCTTGAAACATTCTAAGCGCGACACACTGACGGTTTGGCTTCCCCCCATCATGCGCTCTGCCGTTTGCTCGCTCATGGTTTGCTCTAAATCCAAGCCTTTCATGGCTTTGTCTATCAACAAAAGACGGTCTTTGTAGCCCTCTCTTTCGCAGAACCATGTGTGCAACGCCTTCCATGCAGGCATTAAGGCTTTATTTTCATCCTTTGCTTTTCTCATCTGTTGTACCAATGCGCCGAAGGCTTCTTCTTCATTCAAAGGCAGTGTTTCATCCGGCAGATAATCATTGGTATCTTCGATTTGCGGAAACAGCTTTTTCATGCGGTCGACAATAAAGGACGGCAAAAAAACCATGCCTTCATGCTCTGTGCAGCAACTGATATACAGGCGACTTTTCGCCGCCGTGAGTGCCTGATACACCAGCGACATTTCTTCCATTGCCGTTTCCCTTCGGGTGGGCGGCACGGCAAGGCCTGCGGTTTTTAAATAATGAAAATCCCGCTCCGTCATGAAGCCGCTGTCCGAACCTCGTTTGGGGAAAACGCCCTCGTTTGCCCCTAAAATCAGCACCACGGGGCTTTCTCCGCGGAAACGTGCCACATCGGAAAACCGCACCGCATCCAAAACCGTGGGGATAATGCCGATTTCCGTTGCCGCCAAGCCGTTTTGGAGCAAATACCCAAAGGTTTCAAAGGACATCTGCTCGCTTTCGAACATATCATGCAGACTGTCCAGCACGTCTATATAGGCATTGAAAATGGCAATGGTGCGGCTTGCCCGTTCCATATCGCCGCCGGCACGAAGCATCTCTGCTTTTTCTTCCAACTTTTCACATAGCTTGCATTTTTCCGTAAATGCATAAAAGGCACGGCAGTGCTCTGCCGCCGTGTGCTTGCCCTTCACTTGTTCCTTCAGTGCCGATAAAGGCTCTGTCAGTTTTTTACGAAGCGCATCGATTTCCTCTAACTCTTTTTCCTCCGCATCTTGATGTTTTTTGAGAAAAAAGCCTTTTTTTCGGTTCCACTTGGCATCGTCCGTCCACGCCGCACCCTTGACGCCCGTTGCCAGGATATAATTTTCCAATCGGCTGACCGCATCCTCCGGCAGCCCCGAAAAGCCGCTTTTCATATAAGTAAGCACCGTATTCATGGTGTACCCCTTGGACACGATGTCCATGGCAGACAATAAAAATACGATGACGGGATGGCGGACAACCGCTTCTTTTTTATCAAAAAAGCAAGGAATCTTTTTTGCCGCAAAGGCATCCTTTAAGTATCTTTCATAGGTTGCGGCATCTCGGGATAAAATCAGAATATCCCGATAGCGCACGCCCTCTCGCACCAGCTGTTCCACCGTCTGTGCCGCCCGAGCACATTCCGATTCCAAGGATTTTGCCCGAAAGATATGCATGGGAACATCTTCTGTGTAGACAGCTCGTCTTTCTTTAAAAAAGTTTTTCTCCAAATGCAAAAAGGCGTCTTCTTTTTTCTCTGCAGAAAACAGCGGAATCACCATGGGCTTTTCTAAATCGCCCAAAGCATCCAGTGTTCGCATAGCCGTTTGAAAGGCAGGATTTTTCTTGTCGTTTTCATCCAGGCAGAGAAAAACCTCCACACTTGCCCCCACAGCCAAAAGTGCGGAAATCACCGAAAGCTCGTTCGGCGTAAATCCGGTGAAGCCGTAAAAAATAAACAGTGTGTGTTCCGCATCGGGATAGCTTTCCATATGCTCTGCCAAAATCGCAAGCTCGTCGTCTTTATCTAAAAAAGCCGCTTGGCTTCTTTCTTCATAGGCATGGTACAATGTGCCAAAATCGCGCATTTTCTCTGCTATGCGAGGCACGGAAGCCGTGTCTGCCGCCGAAAGCATTTTCTCGGGGCTGTTGCCGTATCGCTTCATGCGGCTGATTTCCTGCAAAATGCAAGAAACCATCCCCTGCTTTTTATAGCCGCCGTAAAGCACCGACAGTGCTTCATTCTGCTCCTTTAAGACCATGGCGGCAAGCATCTGCTTGCCTGCCCCCGTGAGCACTTTTCTTCCCTTGGCATACTTTGCCAGCACCACACGTGCCATGCGGCGAAAGGACAGTACCTTTTTATCATTCGACAGCACGCCCAGAAGCGCCGTGAGCCGCCGTTCCTCTTCATGAGATGCCTGCTCGGGCACTACAAACACGGCTTTTTCTGCCGCCATAAAGTTTTTTTCCGC
>JAFPCL010000138.1 GCA_017390225.1 Clostridia bacterium | reverse complement strand
TTTTTTATGTATTCCCCCAACTGTGTTACAGGCAAAAGCAACCAACCCCATATAAAGTTGTTAGTGACCCAATATGTCCCCTGCTCATTTACAACATTTACCATTCGTGAAATCATAACTATATAAGCAAAGTTTCTAACAAAAGATTCAACACCTGAAATTCCACCTATTTTCAGTAATTCTTTCATCCATGCAAATGAAAGCTTCTGTTTTGTAAAAAGGGCAACATCTTGTCTATAAAGCAAAACTAAACTTACAACTAATACTGCTCCATTTACAATAATATTTGTTATCGCAATTCCATTAACACCGAGTTTCAAAGAACAAGGAAGTGATGAAACCAACAGTGTATCAATTGCTGTGCTCATAATTATCCGCATCCCCGTCAATATATACATGTACTTTGTTTTTTCTAAAGTAACCAACACTACAAGGATAAAACTTGAAAGAATCGAAAATATTAAAGCTATACTTTCTATCCGTATGTAGGTTGCAGACTCTATCAAAATATCTTTATTAACAGACATAATCATAAGTATAGGTTCTATAAACACTATTATAAGTAGAGCTAATACAGTATATATCAAAAATATAACCATTAAACCACTATTAAAGCAATTATTAAGTTCTTTTTTGTTATTTATTACTTTTCCAATAAAATAGTAAAGGGGTAATATTATAGATTCATTTATAATCTCATACAGTAAATTTACCCAAGTAAGCTGTCCTGCTATGGAAAAAGAAAACTCCCCAGGAAGTTGTCCCAAAAAGAAAACTCTTAAAGTCGTATATAATGTAGGAACTAATTGTATCAGTATTAATGAGATTATAAGCTTGTAGTCTATTAAAGACAAAGAACGTTTAATCTTATTAATCATCTTTAACACTTCCTTCGCTAAATTTCGACATTTCTTATATCCGGACATCAAGTCGAGACTAAAAAGTTTATTCAATCACAAAAAACTCGTCGAACGCTGTGCCATCCGTCAAAAACATATTTTTGAACCATCCTACATTTAGCTTTTTGCCCGTAACGCTTTGCATGCTTTGGTCGGGAAAAAGAAAAGATCAAACACTTTTGTTTTTTGGGCAACAAAAGCGCATACAACCGAAAGCACGATGCCGAAAATCGTGCCTAAAAGCACATGCACCTGCCAGGCATAAACCCCTACCGACTGCAAAACGATGCGGATGCCGGCGGTGAAGATGGTGTGGAGCAGATAGGTTTGGAAGGAGTATTGATTCATAAAGGTTAAAAACCAATCGATGGGCTTTAGTTTTTGCAAAAGAGAAATGAGGAAAATGCTTGCTAATATCCCTAAAATAATCATCAGCTCTTCAACGAACATTTTCTCGATTATTCCGAGCCTTACAAAGATTACCCCTGCCGCTATGTGCAGGAGAGTCACAAAAAGCTTCCATCCGATGGATAGCTTTTCAAGGTTTGCAACAGAAACAAAAGTGCCCAATCCGAATGCCAAAGCCGAATAGATGACAATATCAAAGCTTCCGAAGCCTACGCCGAAGAATGGGGCAATATAGCCGAAAAGCACCACGAAAAGGGTGATTTGGTGGTTTTTCATAGCGCCGCTAAGCCCTGTCCAGAGGACAAACAGGAAAAACAGCGCATATAAATACCAATACTGCGCCACAGGCGTTTTCCAGATGGAAAGAATGTCCTTTGCCGAGGTGGGCGTGTTGGCTTTACCCACAAAGCTGTTAATCAGGATATACACCGTGGAAAAAACCACATACGGCACACCTAAATTGATGAGCTTATGACGGAGAAAATTTCCCCTTGTCTTCTTTCCCGTCCATTCGCCCGTGATTTTATACACCACGCCGCTTAAAAACAGAAAGAGCGGCACATGATACGACCAGATAAACTGCTCCAAGCCGAAAAAGAAGGCGGGCATTTCAATGCCTGCATTGCGGATGCCCATAATGACATGACCAAACAGCACCAAAAAGCAGGCATAGCCTTTGAGTTTATCGACAAGCGCATTTCTTTCCATGGGTTTCTCCCCTTTTTATTTCTTTTTGCTTTGACATTGGGTAGACACAATATATTTGGGTCTGCCCTTGATTTCTTCATAGATGCGGGCAACATAGTAGCCGATGATGCCCAAGCTGATCATCATGATACTACCGATAAAGATGGTGATGATAATCACCGTTGTCATACCCTCTAAAGCACGACCGATGATTTTATCGATGAGTGCCCACACGCCGAACACAAGCGTGACAAACAGCATGACAACACCCAAAACCGTAACGATTTGCATCGGGGCGGTTGAATAAGCGGAAATATTGGAAATGGCGTATTTGATGAGGTCTTTTTTCGACCATTTCGTTTCGCCGGCGATGCGCTCGTTCACGTCATACTCCACCGACGTTTTATGATAGCCGACCCAGAAGGAAATGGCGCGGAAAAAGCCCTTCTTCTCGGGAATGCTGTTGATGACATCAATAACTTTTCGATCCAAAAGCTTAAAGTCCGAAGCGTTGGACATATCAAAACCCACAACCTTGCTGATAATCGAATAAAACTGATTGGCAAAAAAGCCGTGTGCCTTGGTTTCCTCTCCGCGAGAGGTTTTGATGCCTTCAACGATTTCATAGCCTTCTTGCCAGAGCCGATACATCTCCACGATTTTTTCCGGCGGATGCTGCAAATCGCAGTCAATCACAACGGCGCAGTCGCCATGGGAGGCGGCAAGCCCTGCGGAAATGGCCGCTTCTTTTCCGAAATTTCGGGAAAAATGAAGCCCCACGATATTCTCCCGCGTTTCTGCCATGGCGCACAATTTGGCGTAGGTGGCGTCTTTTGAGCCATCATCAATAAAGATGAGCTCATAATCAATATTTTCTTTTTTCAAAATGCCCGAAATCACATCACCGGCCGTTTCTACGGACAATTCTTCGTTGTATGCCGGAATAATAACAGATAACAAAATATGTGCCTCCTTGTATTTTTCAAAACTTCCCGTTCGTTTCCAGCAGTGCTTCCAGCTGTGCCACAGGCATGGGTCTGTAGTAATAATACCCTTGCAGATAATCACACCCGATGGATAAAGCGGTTTTCTCCTGCTCTTCTGTTTCAATTCCCTCGCACAAGGTTTTCAGCCCCAATTCATGGGCGGTGCGAATGATATTTTTCATAATCAAAAGCCCGTTGGGCGTGTTTGATTTTTGTGTGATGGACTTATCAATTTTCACAATATTGATGTCTAAATGCTGTAAATCACCAAAGGTCGTAAAGCCGCTCCCGAAGTCGTCCAACAGAATGAGAACGCCTTTTTCCTTCAGCTTTTTTATGTTCTCAATCATTTGCGCTCGTGCTTTTCCCGTGATGTTTTTATCTTCCAACACTTCAATCGCTAAAGCCGAATACTTCAATTGATATTTTTCTGCCGTGTCGATAACTTTCTGTGCAAATTGAGGATCGCAAAGGGTGGTACGTGAAAAATTGATGGTGTATAAATACTTCTCTCTGCTCTGTTTATTGTTGGCAATCCATTTGCAGTTTTTCTCGAAAATATAGGAATCAAACTTGTCGTTGAGCCCTACCGAATCCACGGCAGACAAAAAGCGTCCCGGCGACAGCACGCCACCATCCGTAGCATTGAGCCGTGCTAAAACCTCCGCACCGATAATGGTTTTTCCTTCTGCCTCCAGAATCGGCTGATACTCCAGAAAGAAGCGATTGTTGTCGATTTCGTTTTCGATATTGTTTTCAATCTTTATTTTTTCATCCAGTGCCTTGCCGTTGTTGCTGTCCCACCCGGCATAGGCTACATCATTGTGTTCTGCCAAGGTACAGGCTTTTTTGGCTCTCATAATGGCTTCGTCAAAGGGAACATTTGCCCACGTGCAGAAAAAGCCGAAGCGAACGTGCACGATGTTGATGGCTTCATGCTCCAAAAGATATTGGTTCATTTGCCCGAGACACTGTTCCATTTTTTGCTTTGCCTCATTTTCGTCAAAGCTTCCCAGTACAATAAAATTCTTTTGGTCGTATATGGCGATTTTTTCGTCTTCATTATGAAAGAACCGCAACATAATCGGCTTGATTCCCGAAAACACTTGCATGGCTTTCGTGTCCGAGTATAAGCTTCTGATATTGTCCAGCGAAACATTGATATAAATAAGGCACTTGTTTTTTCTCTGCTTCGACAATTTGTTATAATCATTTTCCAGTTTTTTCACCGTTGAAAAATCGATTTTTCCCGTTCCTTTTGCCGCTTTCACGCCCTGCAAGGCAAAAAAGATACCGATAGCCCCCAAAACAAAGAAGAAAAATACCAACAGTGTGATGATAATATAGGGATATTCAAAAATTCTCAAATGTCATTCACTCCTATCGGCGCTTGATTGAAACACGGGAAATTCCGGTGTGCCGCCGCAAGGAGCAAGCCCGATGCTCTTTGCCGCTTCAATGCATCTTTGCCCGTCTTCCCTTGCTCTTTTTTTCCGTTCGGGAAGCTCTTTTAAGAGGAATGCGATATCAAACTGCAACATTGCCTTAACAAGTTCCGCCTTTTTTATGCCCCTTCTTTTGTATTCTGCTAAAATTTCAAACAATGCATAGGAAAGTGCCTGTTGGTCGAAGGCTTTTGTTTTTTTGTTTTCTGCCTTCATATAGCGGCAAAAATCGCAGAATAAGCGAATGTCTTTATTATCCCTGAAATAAATGCCGTTGATATAAAAATCCTCTTGGCTCTCTTCCATGCAGGATAAAAATTTCCCGTAATACTTTTTCTGGATGCCGACAACCTCACGGCGTTGTCTTTCTTTGGTGGTTTCCGTAATCTGCTTGTCGTGCAGGCGATACAGCATCAGATACTGCGGCTGAATTTCCATTTTGTGCCCATGCATCGCAAATCTTGTCCAAAGCTCCAAATCCTCGGTGCAGGTAAGCGTTGTGTCGTATCCCAATTCCCGCATCACCTCGGTTTTGGCGATGATGCCGGGATGCAAAATCGGGTTGGTCACCAAAAGCAGGGCACGAATCGACGCGTTGTCGCACTTGCCGCCGCACCCGCCGGAGGCAATCACACCGTTTTTCAGTGTCATGAACCGACAGGAGGATAATGCTACCTCCGGATGCTGTTCCATGAAAGCGAACTGTGCCTCCAAACGATTTGGAAGGCAGATATCGTCCGCATCCATACGGGCAACGTATTTTCCTTGGGCAAAGGAAATCGCTTTATTCAAAGACGTGGGAAGCCTGAGATTCGTTTCGTTGGTATGCACCTTGATACGTGCATCTTTTTCTGCCAGACGTTGCAGAATTTCGGGGGTTTTGTCCGTGGAGCAGTCGTTGATGATAATCAGCTCCCAAGCGGAAAAGGTCTGCGCCATAACGCTTTCTACGGCTTCCTCCAGATAATCTTCTCCGTTGTATACACTCATAATGACAGAAATTTCAGGAACTGTATGCATACTGTATCACCTTTCCTTTTTTAAAAATTGCTTGATTTTTTTGCAAACAAATAAGAAATAAAACGCCGTTTTGATATGGAATCGTTGTAAGAAAAATATCCCAATCTTGCTTTTTTTCGAAAGATGCCGAAATTTTGCCTTCGGCATTTCTTCTTTATGCACCGTAGACAACATCAGTCGTTTAATCTCGGGGAGTGCGCCATTATGGCCGCCTTCTGCCGCCGCCGCTAAAATGGCAAAGCACATAAAACAGCTGTAGCGGGCAATCTGTTCGTCAAAATCATCCGATTTTGAAATAGCAAGCTTTCTAAGCCCATGAATCACATCGGCAATCTGCGTGATTTGTTTGGTGTTGAAGCTCGTGGATATGGAGTCATTTCGGATGGTGTAGTAATAAACGGACGTTCGGCTCATGTAGACCGTATCTGCCTGCAAGTAGCACGGCACGACACAGCTGAGGTCTTCGCCCAGGGAAATAGCAGGGTTCACGTTTAGCTGATTGTCATATAATAAAGAGCGGCGAATCGCTTTGCCCCACAAAAAGTAGAAAATATGGGTCATGTTCTCATCCGATAAAAGCTTGGGATAAATATGTTTTTCTATCTCTTCTTTTTGATATAAGCCTTCTTCCGCAAGATCGTTTTCTATCTTCCCGAGCACGCCGTTTTCATAGATTTGGTAGGAAAAAGAAACCAGATCTGCCGCTGTGTCACGGATGATTTCATAAGCGCAAAGCAAGGCGTTTTCAGCAATGGCGTCATCTCCGTCCAGATTAAATACATAGTCCCCTGTTGCCTCACGAATCCCTGCCTGCCGTGCGCTGACCAGGCCGCCGTTTTCTTTATGAATCACACGTACCCGTTTGTCTTTTTGGGCATAGGCATCGCAAAGGGCGGGGCATCCGTCGGGAGAGCCGTCATCCACCAGAATCAGCTCAAAATCCTCATAGGTCTGGCAAAGCACACTGTCGATACATCGTTTTAAATATTTTTCAACTTTATAGATTGGAACAATGACTGAAAATAACACGGCAAAAACTCCTATCTATCGCGCAAAATAACAATCCATTTTTGTAGTAAAAATAATCTGTATTTCATTAAAAAAGCAAACACCGCTTGCTTGATTGGCAGTCTGTACCACGGATATGTTTTCAGGGCTTGTGCAATTTTTTCTCTCGTGCAGATTTCTTTCAATCGCCGCCTCAGCACAAAATACGGAATCTTTTCTTCTTTGGCGTGCACGATTTCCTGTGAGCACAAGAGTCTGCCAAAGCCTTGAATGAGTCGATCCAGATAAATTTTATATTCTTCCTTCGGCACTTCCTTTGAAATCCGCTCTTCCAGCACCGAAAGAAAAATCATGCTTTTTTCAAAACGCGTGCTGTTGTAGGATTTGGATAAAGAAGCACCGTTGCGGCAGTAGCAGTAGTATGCCCCCGGCACACCGACGGCTTTTTCGGCGCACCCAATATAATCCACCATAAATAGCGTATCCTCGGACAAAATCTCTCGTTCCGACATAAACCGAAGCGCGTTTTTTTCGATGACCTCGCGCCTGCAAATGGTTTTACAAACACTCACGCCGTAGCGTGAATCATCCGGCTCTTTAGGAAGGGCGCCCACAACGCCCAGCAAAAGCTTTTTCATGCCCTCCTTGCCTTCAAACACCGTGTCCGAGCTAAAATATTCTTTAGGCTCTACCGCCCCTTCCTCGCCGAAGGTGTTGCCGCCCACAAAGGTGAAGCCGGAGATAACAAGGTCTGCTTCATGATCTTTTGCCGCCCGATACAGCTTCTCATACATCGTAAGGTCAATATAGTCGTCCGAGTCCACAAAGCCGATATATTCGCCCGTTGCCTGCTCGATCCCTGTGTTTCTTGCCATGCCGAGCCCCGCATTTTGCTTGTGGATCAGCTTGATTCTTATGTCCTCTTTTGCAAGCTCTTCGCAAAAGGAAGCGCAAGCCTCCTTTGAGCCGTCGTCTACCATAATGATTTCAATATCCTTCAAGGTTTGATGGATTAAAGAGTCCATGCATCGGCGCAAATATTTTTCCGTGTTGTAGATGGGCACGATGATGCTGACACAAGGTTGTTTCACCTAAATTCACCTCTTTATCAGGTCTTGATACTTCTTTGTGATGACCCGGGCATATTCTTTGACCGTCATGATTTTATCTTCCATGGTTTCGCAGGAAGCTTTCACGGCGGCATAATAGGCAGAATCAAAATTCTTTTGGATGGCACCTATAAGGCTTTCCGGCGTTGCCGCATCTGCCAATGTGCCGTTGACGCCGTTTTCCACCAATTCCGCCATGCCGCCGTAGTTCATGGTCACTACCGGCACGCCGAGGGCGTGGGCTTCCAAAATGGAAAGCGGACAGTTCTCATAGCAAACAGACGGTGCGATTAAAAGATAGGCATTTGCCATGAGATTGGTGAGAGCCTCTCCTGAAACAAAGCCCTTTAAAGTGACGTTGGAAAGCCCTGCGAGCACATCGCCGTCCGGGCCGCTCCCTGCCACCACGAAATGATATTCGGGCAGTTTCTTTGCCGTTTCTGCCAGAAGGGCAACGCCTTTTTCTTTGGAGAGTCTCCCAACAAACACGATATAAGGCGTTTGCTCGCTTGACATCGCCGTCTTCTTATGTTTCTCAATAAAATTATGAATGGTAAAGGTTTTTCCTTCATACAGCTTGTTTGCCGAAAGAAGCTTTTGTTCCAAAAATCGGCTGGGGCAGATATAAAGATCCACCAGCTGATAGGTCTTTTTCCATTGGTAGAGCATGGCTTCCAAAACGCCCAGCAGGCTCTTCACTTTGGAATCGTGGATGCATCCGTATTTCAGGCAGTTCCATTTGGAACCATGAAGGCACCGCTCGCAGGGCTTATTTTCCGAAAAGCTGTAAAACAAATGATTCGGGCAAATCATCTGAAAATCATGCACGGTCTGCACCAAGGGAATATTTCTTTTTTTCACCGCATAGATAATCGAGGGCGTGAGCTGAAAATTGATGTTGTTCATATGAACCACGTCGGGGCGAAAGCTGTCCAGCACCCGACCTAATTTTTTCTTTGCTTCGAATGAATAGAGAATCTTAAAGGGGTACAAAAACCGATCCCACGTTTTCCCGTGGAAATCCATGTTGGTCGTATATTCATTTGCCGTGTTGGACACGGTGTTCTTTTCATCAAACATCCCGAAAAACTCCACCGTGTGCCCCTGCCGAGAAAGCTCCTCGCTCAGCTTCAGCATATAGCTCTCCGAGCCGCCGCGCGGATAGAGGAATTTATTGATCATCAGTATTTTCATAGCATTTTCCTACCTTGCTTTGCTTTATTTTCTTCCGATATGTGCGCAAACATTTTCTGCTCCGTTTCCCGTACTTCTTTGTCAAATCCGTCTCCGATCATTAAAACCGCAAGCACCGCCGTAAGAAGCGGATAGTTCATCGTGTTGTCCGTGGAGGATACGATGAGCAAATAAATGCTCAGGCAAAGACACAAAATGGCATTGTCGATTCTCCCTTTTCTTCCGAAATAGCACACTCTTGCCACGGTCATGGACAACAGCCATAACAGATAGCCCCAAAAGCCCAAATCGATATAATACTGCAAAAAGTCATTGTGCACCGAGGACACACCCACATTCATTCCGGAGCTGAGCTGATAGGTGAGAAACCCGATGCCGTTGCCCAAAAATTCGGGGGTGAATTCATAGAATCGATCCACTGCATGATAAATAACCACACGACCGCTGGTTTCGATGCCGATTTGCTCCAAAAGAGCAAACACATCCAGCTTGATAGCGGCAATATAGCCCACAAGAATCACACAGAGAAGCAGGGATAAAAACACCGTGAGATTTTTCGCTGTTTCTTTTCGGAATTTGCTGATCAGATGAAGTCCCCAGCCAAACGCCATGGCAACGACAATGGCAATCATACCGATGCGCTTGAATGCCGATAAAAAGCAAAAGAGTGTCAGTGCCATCAGGATATAAAAAACAATGTTTTTCTTTGGCTTTAAAAGCATATAAATCAGATATGCCCCCAAGCAAAAGGCAAGCTCATGCACCTCCGCCTGCACGATAATATCTCCCGTTACCGCTGCAAAAGACGTGATGAGCGCAACAAGCTCCGAAAAATAACTGCCCACGCCGTACTGCATCATAATGGTGAGAATCATCAGAATATTGGCGACCAATATGGCAATCAGATTGTACCAAATCCCCCGCTCCCCGAACACATATAGAATCGCACCTGCCGCCAAGGCAAAGGACAGCATATTGTTATACACAAAAGCGCCCGAAAGCCCGCGGGAAATAACGGAAACATCCACTTGCCCCATAAACCAGATAAATATAGAAGCAAAGATTGTCACTACCAAAGGCAGGCTGTACCACACGGCGGAGCGAAACGCCACCAATCCCCGTGCAATATTGGGACGAAACAGGAAAAACAGGAGGGCAGAGGCAAACAGCACCAAAGCAAAGGCATGGCGGAAGGTCACAAAAAGTCCCAGATTGATAACTTCCGTGATAAAATAATACATCAGGACGGCAACGAGAAGAAAATACAGCTCTTTTGCCTTCTGAATGAATATTTCCATGCGGCACCTCACCCTCCTTTGATTTTATTCCTCCGAATCCTTGTTGGTAGGATCGGATACGTATGATTTTTTGTTCCGAATTGCTTCGGCAAGCAGTTTTCGTGCCGTGTGATTGGTCTTGAAGGTTTCTGCAATACCGACTTTATATTCGATTCTGACCTTTTGGTGTTCTTCTCGGTCATCCAGTCTTAATTTAAACAATCCCATGATATCTTCGATGGTAATATAGTCGGAATTTTCAGCCATGATAATAAAGCTTCCGTTGCCGTTGTAGATAAATTCCGCCTTGGTTTTGCCGAAGGATTCCGTCAGGAATGTCGTGAACATGCGAATAATCTCATCGCCGACTTCACGGGAATACTCGGCATTGACCGCCAAGAGGTTGGCAAAGTCCACGGCGCAGTACACCGTACCGTCATCCAGAATCTTTTTGTCCATGGATTTTAAATATTTATCAAAGTAGGCACGGTTACTCAGCTCGGTCAGGTGATCTGTGTAGAAGATATAGTGAATGATATCGCCCAATCTTCCGAACACAATCGCACCGCCACAGCATACAATCATCAGGAACACAAAGGCAATCATCGTGTAGAGCTTTACGTTCACGCTCTGCTTCACCGATGCGGTGGACAGCACGGAAATATAGCTGGCACCCAGATATTCGTTATACTCATCGTTGGTTGCCATGGTCTTATCGTAAAGCTTCTGCAGTTCTGTGATTAGTTCCTCGATTTCCGCATCAATCTCTGCTTTTAGCCCTGCATAATTTGCGTGATAAAGTTCCGTACAAGTTTTAGGCGATGTCGCACAAGTGCCGCCGCAAGCACCGGTGCAAGCACCGAAGGTGTCAATGACATAGCGGCAATACGCCGTATCGATAATGGCATGCTCTTTTTTTTCGTTGTGGTCTCTCCAGCTGTAAATCAGCTCGTCATAGGTGACCGTCTGATCTCCTGCGGCGACAAAGTTGCCGCTTCCGTCTACCAGATTTTTCTCATGCACGTTATCTAAGATATACTCATAGGTGATATTGGTGTTGCCCGAATCGCGCATTTTTTCCACATAGGCATCAATCACCGTGATGACGTCTTCCACAATGCTTTCTTCTTTGACATTGGAAATATCGTTGTTGTCAATTCTTGTGGTGTAGTCGGAAATTAAAATATTCTTGTTCTTGGTAATCTGATACTTATAAATGCGAGAGAACAAAGCGGAAACCTTCGTTTGCCGCAAATAGTTAAATTCATCTGCCAGATCACTGAAGGAAATCCCCGTATTGGTTGCTCTGTAGTAGGGATTCTGCGCCATGCGCTGATATAGGGTGGAAAGGGTGTCCTCCATGCCCGTGTCAACCAGCTCCATGATTTCAATATAATCGTAGTTTTCTTTATGCAAATCCTCAATCGTGTTGTTGGCAGGGGCAATGTTAACGTATTTTCGGCTGTATTCTGCAAAATATACGTCCAAGGTTTCGTCTAAAATCGTGCGCGCAAATTCTGCACCTTCTCGGCTCGTTGCCGTAAATGACACGATATAGGTGCTCGGCTCGTAAATATATTCTTCGCCCTCTTCGAGCTTTGCTGTTTTCTGTGCCATCCTATCCTCATCGGGAATCGGCGTAATATAAATACGGGAGATTAAGCTGTCTACGGAATAAGCCCCCATAAGCCCCAAACGACTCACGACCTTCGACATTACCGCCGAGGATTTGATTTCATTCACGTCTAATTTTTCCCCTGTGGGGGTTTGCCCTTGCTCTGCCAGCGGATCATTATAGTGAATAACCTCCGAGGCAACATAGGTGTTGGAATTTTTCAGATTCACATGAATGAAATAAGTCGCCAGCACACAAAAAACAACGATAAGGGGTAAAAGCTTTCGTAAATATCGCATAATTTGAAAATTTTTCATTGATTCCACCTCCTGTGTTTTTTGTGCTTAATGCTTGGGAAAGGTTTTGGACACGGCATAGAGCATCAAGGAAACATATGCAAATGCCATGAACACAATGATTGTCTTGAGTTCACTGAATAAAGACACGCCGGAAATGCTGACGGCAATGCACTGGTTCATTCTTTGAGAGGAAAACTCTCTGCCTGCCCGAATGGCTTCTGCGGCAAAAGCATCGATGCTTTCATCAATCGATGCAATCAAAGCATCTGCTTCCGGATGCGTGGGCAGATTTCCTTCGGCAGAAAGCATTTTGTCAATCACCAGATTGTTGTCCATGATTTCCTTTTCGTTGGTGGCAACATTATCACTGAACACCGTTGCTTTCACGGACAGCTCATCGATGCCGACCTTGGTTCGTCCCATGTAGTATTTGCCTGTCTGATCCCAGGTGGGCACTAAAACGATTCTTGTCATTTCTTCCGCATACATGGCAATGGCCTCATTGCAAAGATCAAAGGAAACGGCGTTTTTCTGTCGGTCAAAGTCTGTGTTTTTATTCTGATAAGACAGTCGATCCACATAGCCTTCCCTGTCTTTCACAATGCCGTGTTGCAGAATGAGCGATCTTAAATTTTCGTCGATTTGTGTTTCTTTAAATTGATGCACTCTGCCTGCAATGGAGTTAAAGGTTGCATTATTTTCCGTGACAAAGCTCGGGCCTTTATCTGCCATACCGTATAAATAAGTCAAAACAGCCGTGATACGCTTATTGAAATACGACACAATATCCATGTATTCCACTTTGGAAAAATCCGGCTTTATGTCGGTGTCCATGCTGAAGCTGTCGGTGTATTTTTCAATGTAATATTCTTTATAAGCGGCAGTAATCAGCTTAATGACATTTTCTGCATCCAGATGCTGGGTGTCTTTAGAGGCATAATACCCCACAACAAATTCCGTGGAAATATGATATTGGGACTTGTCCTGCACGTCACCCTGCACATAGGGATACACCGAAAGGCAACGCCTGAGCTGCTTTACGGTCACGTCTTCAAAGGCACCCATCCGAATGGCTTTTTCCACCACTTCATCGCAGATAATCTCCGCCATGTTGTATCTTGTGCCGTTGGAGTTTTGCGCCATGGAGGCTTCCGAATAATTCAGCGATACTACAGCAGACACATATTGCTTGGATTTGAAATGATTCAGAACCGCAAAAGCGCCGGTAAGCAAAAGAACAACGACCAGCACCCAAACTTGCAGAAATTTTGCAGCTTTGAAAAGTTTAAAAAATTCGGTGCGGGAAATATTTTTCGAGCGGAAATAGATGATCGCCAAACCAAAACACAAAAATATACCTGCGATCAAAAACGGTATCTTTTGCAAATGTGCAACGTACATTTTATCTATCTCCTTCCCTGTTAAAATTTGTTCACGTCAATAATGACCAATTCCGGCGGATTATTGATCCGCAAAACATTTTTGTTTTCAAGCCCGGAGCTTATAATCAGAGGACTTCCCAAAACGTCATATCTGCCGTAGATATATGCACCCTTGCGCTCGGGAAGAAGTCCGCCTTCATGGGTATACAAAGGCCCGACCATCGGAATTTTCATGGTGCCGCCGTGGGTGTGACCGCAAAGAAGCAAATCGCCCCAGCTTTTCGGCGAAAATTCTTCAAATATCAAAGGCTCGTGCATCGCCGTGATTTTCAAATGATTTTCATTGTTATATATGTGCGCATCGAAGCAGTCGCCGGCATAAGACCAAAAAGCCGACGGATTGGCAGTTAAAATACCGCAAATATCCACGGTCGTTTTTCCAATCACAATCGTGTCCGACTCGTTTTTTAAAACACGAACGCCGACGTTTTCCAGCTCCGTTTCCAAGGCATCGGTGAGATTGGTCAGCTTCGCTGTATCACGGTTTTCTTCCGAAAAGCCGAATTTCATGTCCAGTGCTTCTTGCGAAAGCGGCACATCGTAGAAGGTTTCCGCTTCGTTGTTGCCGTAAATATAATAAGAAGGTGCGCTTTCGGCAAGGGATTGGCACAGGTGGATGATTCGGCTGTGATTGGCACTATTGCTGTCGATACAATCGCCCGTGTAGATAATGATATCGGGATTCAATTTTTGGACACGGCTGATGAGCCTTTCGTTGTTTTCCCCGTATATGCTGTTAT
>JAFPCL010000137.1 GCA_017390225.1 Clostridia bacterium | reverse complement strand
TTTTTTCTCTCCTTCCCTATTCATTCATATACTCACAATATCATTCCATATTGTAGAAGCCATTGCTATTCCGGCAGACACATTTTGCATGGTGTGTATGCACCGGATTCATAATCTTCTTGCGCCAATCTTTGCGCCGTTGTTTTATCCTTTACGAAAACACAATCTTTTTTGTGATACTTTTTGCCGCTTGCGGAAATATAATATTCCCCAAAATAAGATTCTTCCTTACGAATCTTCCATCCAATCAGAAGTCCCGCGCATATAATAAGCAACAATATCACGGCAATGATTACTATTTTTTTATGCTTCTTAAAAAACATTCTGCTTTTTCTTGTAAATGTTTCTTTTAAAAGATAATGCGAAAATTCATTGGCTTCATGTTCTTGACGCACATCATTGCCGATGATGGTGTCCCCGGAAAAATGCTCACAGACAATATGTCCTATCTCATGGGAAAGAACCAATACCTTTTCGTCTTCATTCAAATCCTCATGAATAAAAATCAATCGATAATCCCGATTGACATATGTAAATCCGCGAGAAGCTAAAATCGCCTCTTTGATATTTAAATTGCAAATCACCGTTTCCACTTGCTTTTCATTATATAAATGATGAAATTCAATGACCGTATAACCTATGTTCTGTGCCGCTTTTTTCAGCGCCGGATAGCTGATTTCCAACAAATCATGCCGCAAGCTGAACCGCTCTGCCGTCTTTTGCACTGATTCCTGCATTTTCTTATCCGTTCCTTTTTGTATTCTTGATGACTTGTGAAGTTTTTCCGTTTTATTCGGAAAAAGGTATTTCTCATGCCTCCAAAGAACTGAACAACCGCTTTTTCGAAGAATAAACACCTCTGTACTTCCAATATTGTCGTAATTTTACCATAATGGTGTTATATTTGTCAATAGCAATTCGAGTTTTTGTTTGTATTTTATTCTAAATTTTTACAATTTATTTGTATTTACGCCAAAAAACACCACGCCGTCAGATTTTTGATATGATTTTTTTCATAGAAAAATCATATTAAAAAAAACACTTTCGGATGTGGTATTTAATTTTGGGCTGTGGATTTTACACGGAATCAAAACAAAGAAAACCGTAAGGTTTATTGCTCCTTGCGGTACAGTGATATATTTACGAGCAAGCAAAAATCCGGTGGTAGAAAAAGAGTAACAAAACACTTTTTCCACCACCGGATTCCATACAGCCTGCTGTTTTGTGCAGAGAAAAATGCTACCATCCGCTCTTCACTTTTTAAACTTATTTTTGGCAGGCTATTCTTCTATATCCACATACATACTGTTCAGTATTTTATAATCCAAAGTCAAAAGATCCTCAACGGTCAGATTATGTTCTTCCAACTCCAGCAAAAATGCTTTCACATCATCTTCGATGACTTCACTCAAATCATATGATTCGAAAAAAGCAAGCAGTTCTTCGGAGGGTGTCCATCGTTCATTGTCCAAAATGAGCTCAAACTCTTCTTTTTCTACGTCGTAATTGATAATGGACAAATGCCCGTCTTCAAAATCCGCATCAAAATACATTCTTGCCGTTCCGTCACTGAGATCATAGGCAAATCCGTATCCCGACACGCTGTCTTCGGCAAAACAACCGTCACCGAATGCCTCGGTGAAGCAATCAAAAACAGTTTCATTATCAAAAGAAACAAATTCATTTTCTTTGCTGTAAGTTAAAACCCACGCTTCTTGATTGTCAATGTAGTAAAAATATTCGTCATCACCGTAGGCTTCTGTAAAAGCATCTATTTTATCCGTAATTTGAGTTTCTTTTTCTCCGTCTTGCATGGCAAAATATAACATCAGTGCCATTAACGTCGCTGTGAAAACAACCTTAAATATAAAGAATTTCTTTTTAAAGTTGTTTTGCTTTGGAGGATTTGTGGTTTCTTCCTTCTTTGCTCCATTGCAATGGGAGCAAATTTTCCCTTCTTTGATTTCTTGTCCGCATTTTGGGCAAATCATCTTTTCGTATCTTCCTTTCTCAAATCAATAACATCTGTCTACATCGACAGCATTGACCCATTCTTCGGAAAAACCGCCGAGCATCCGAGAAGAGAATCCGTCTTGTTCATAACCGTTGGCATCTACA
Organism: Clostridia bacterium; assembly: GCA_017390225.1. Taxonomy (GTDB): domain Bacteria; phylum Bacillota; class Clostridia; order CAKSNL01; family HGM11501; genus RGIG1017. Next base: position 14,713 of record JAFPCL010000137.1, on the reverse strand, counting down.
ACACAATCCCAATAGACAAGAAGCTTGCCGGTGTTGTAATCGATACTTTGTACCGTACCGTACTTGGTGTACAAAAATGCCCATTGCTGAACTCTTTGACCGACATAGAATTTTTGAATCATCGCTTTGTTCTTTTGTATGGTAGCGGCTTCCTCAGCGGCTTTTTGGATGGCTTGCGCTTCTTTTTTTGTTTTGTACCAGCCTACCTTAAGATAGTCTTGAACCTCATGCTCGTATACATCAATGGTTTTTCCGGTGGCACTGTATAGAGTTTTCTTGGGTAAATCTTCAAATGCTTCTTCTGTTTCACGCATTTCCAGACCATCGGTAATCCACAGCTTCATCACACGATAGGTTTGGTCAAAGGTCACACCGCCAAAGATGGAAAGCTCGGCAATATGAATCACGGTTCGTCCGCCAATGTTATAGCTCGGCACTTCAACATCGTTGATATATGTCTTGATATCCGTTTCCAGAATATCATATGCAGGCAGTCCCAAAAGATGTGGGGCGGTAATCTGCGGTGCACCATCTCTCACGACAGTGGTGACGTTAGGATTTCTTGTAATTTTAAGGCTTCTTTCCTCTTGACTCCAAATAACATCAAAGCCAAAACGCGTTAAATCCTCGGCGACAATGACGGTATAACCATCCACATTATACGATGCAACGGCAAAATGATTGATATAGGCCCGGATATCCGTGTAGGTCGTCTGTCCGATTACATCTCCCACGGCGGCGAAGGTGCAAACGGAACCAACCGCCACCCCCCATAGGACAACGCACAGCAGAATCATAATTTTCTTTTTCATTTTTTTACTCCTTTTTTCTTTTATTTTCCGAGAAAAAACCCCCGAGAACAAGATGATTTTATCTTATTTTCGGGGGCTTTTGTTATGCTGTGTGCATAATACTTATATTAAAATCTGTGATAAAATACAGGCGCCGATAAAAAAGGACAGGAAGGACACCAAAATACTGTATACCCATCGCTTGAGTGGCGTGTTTGCTATTTTATCCCGCCATCCGAACACATTGGTCAAAAGCATCGGTGGAATACAAAGCATAAGAATGTTTCCCATAAGCGTCAAGAAAAAATCCGAAGTATTTTCTGCCCAATACAAAAAGGCAATCATGAGCGGTATATATGTAAAATAGTAAAACGTAGCAATCAGCATATACAGAGGATTCCCTGTGCGATACCCCGGGGCACATCGGAGCATGCGGATAAAAAGCGGTGTGCGCTCGTCTGTGGCGCCGGTGAAGGCGGCACGGAATTTGGAAATGTCTTTATAGCGCATGCTCGGATCAATGGCGGTGGCTTTTCGGATGACGCTCCCTATCCGTCCGCGGCACTTTTTTTGATGCGGAAAATCCCCCGTGAGCATGACGTTTGCCAAAACTGCCACGGCATAAACATCGGTGCGGCTGTCGGACTGGGCAAAGCCGAATTGCTCGGGGGCGGCATAGCCGACAGTTCCGAGAATTGTTGTATCTTGTGTCGTCCCTGATTTCACACTGCGGCAAATGTCGAAATCGATGATCTTCACATTGCCGTCTTTTGTCAGCATAATATTATTTGTGTTGATATCGCGATGAATGATGTTTTGATCATGCAAAAAGCACAGCCCGTCGCAGATCTGCCCGATGATTCGCTTGGTCTGCGATTGAGAGAAGACGCCTTGGCTTTTTAAAACATCTGCCAGCGTGCTTCCGTCGATATAGGCTTCAATCACAATGGTGCAGTCCTCATAGGCATACACTTCGATAATCTCAGAAATGTTTTTATGCCGCTTTTTGCAAAGAATTTCATAAATAGAGGTCAATTCCTTCGGCACGCGCTTTTTCACATATTTTTGATCACCGTATTGAACCAAAGAAGTATTTTCATTAAATGAGGATATTTCCTCATAGGAAGATATGGGAATCATTTTTTATCTCCTTGACAAGAGGATTTATTTATAATATCATAATATCATATTTTCAGGAGTTGGTCAAGATGAAGAAAACAACGGAAGAATTACTGGAGCTGTTAAAAAACGGACGGCTTCACGATTATTTAAAAAACAACAGTGACGAAATGGTCAGCGAACCGCTGTGCTGTTATTTAAACGCCCGTCTGGAAGAGAAGAATCTAACAAAAGCCACGGTCATTGAGAAATCGGGCATCTTCAATGTCTATGCCTATCAGATTTTTGCCGGCACAAGAATTCCGTCGCGGGATAAGCTGATTGCCCTTTGCATGGGCATGGATCTGACCATTGAGGAAACGCAAACCATGCTCCAATACGCAGGCTATGCCACGCTCTATCCGCGAAACAAACGCGACAGTGTTATTCTATCCGCACTGCAGTCCAAGCTCAGTGTCGTCCGTTGTAACATTCTTTTGGACGAAATGGGTTGTAGTCCTCTGTAAAATGCTTTATAAAAAAACGAGAACAGTTTTCTGCTCTCGTTTTTTCATGTAAATGATTAAAGCCCCATGATTTCATTGTAATCAGCCCAGCAATCTTTGCACCATGTTCTATCCTCACCGGCGGCATCTTTTTGAGTAATCAGCTCATCCACATAGGTTTCACAGCTACCGCAAATCACACGCTTGCCGCCATTTGAATCCCCTTTGGGAATCACCATATGGTAGCCCTTTTCATCACAGCTTGTGCAGGGCCCCATGTTGTAGTCATTGTCCCCTTCGCCGTAATAATATTTGACCTGCCCGGAACCGTTGCACATGGTACACGAAACTTTTTGCTCTTTGTTGCCACAAGCAGTCATTCCAAGACAAATCAGCAGCATTGCCGCTATAAACAAGCACTTTCTTTTCATCTTTTCCACCCCTTGTATGTACCTTATTTTTTAGTCTTATTCATCTTTTTCCTCGGGAAGGCATATTTCGCAAGGGGTATATGCACCGGATTCATAAGCTTCAAGCTCCAGCCTGTGCGCCGTTGTTTTATTTTTTACGAAAATACATTCCTTTTCATGATATTTCTTTCCGGTTGCGGAAATATAATATTCTCCAAAATAAGATTCTTCCTTCCGAATCTTCCCACCAATCAGAAGCCCAGCGCATAAGATTATGAGTAATACAACAACAATAACAACTGCTTTTTTATGTTTTTTTAAAAACATCTTTCTTTTACGGGCAAAGGTATTTTTCAAAAGATAATGCGAAAATTCATTGGCTTCATGTTCCTCTCGCACATCGTTGCCGATGATGGGACCGCCGGAAAAATGCGCACAGACAATATGCCCCAGCTCGTGCGAAAGCACCAAGATTTTTTCATCTTCATTCAGATCCTCATGGATAAAAATCAAGCGGTAATCTTGATTGGCGTAGGTAAAACCGCGGGAAACACGAACGGCATCTTCAATATCCAAATTGCAAATCACCGTTTCCACATGCTTTTCATTACATAAATGGTGGAATTCAATCATTGTATAGCCGATATCCTGTGCCGCCTTTTTCAGAGCAGGATAACTGATTTCCGATAAGTCATGCCGCAGGCTGAACTGTTCTGCGGTCTTTTGCATTGATTTTTGCATTTTTATCCGTTCCTTTTTATATTCTTGATTGCTTGTGAAGTTTTTCTGTCTTTTTCGGAAACAGGTTTGCGCGTAAATTGAATGCCTTCAAAGAACTTGATGACCGCCTCAGACGAAAGATCGTTACAGCGCGAATACTCCAACATCAAAACCGTTTTGATTGTAGTAACCGCTTGTTCATCCAGAGAATCCAGAATATTAGCGGTATGATCTCCCAAAATCGACGACAAATCAAAAGAAAGCGGATCTCGTCCCTCGTTGAACCGCCGAATCAGCTCTTGCGGGAATGCTGAAACATTTCTTATAATGTCATGGGTTTTTTGATTGTAATCAAAAAACAAAATGAGCGCCATATACGTGTTCCAAGACATTTTTTTGGCTTTTCTCTCAATGGCACCATAGGTCTGACGGGAAATGCCGATCACATTGGAAATCTCCTCTTGCGATATTCCTGCCGTTGCCCGAAGGAGCGGCAGTTGCGGCGCCAAAGCTTCGATATATGCCTTCTTTTCTTTTTCCGTCAGCGAAATATTCAAAAACTCTTCCATTTGAAAACTCCTTTTCGCAGAATAAACATATCTATAAAACAATTTTATTTATCCTACCATAATGGTGTTATATTTGTCAATACAAATTCACAGTTTCGTCTATATATTCTTACATTTCTACACTTTAGCCATATTAAAAATGCATATATAACAGGTTTATGCCATTTCCCGTCGAAATAAAAGAAGCTTGTAATCAGGGATATTTCGGCATTTCATCGTATAAAAACATGCAGAGAAATTCATGTTTTCACATTTCCTTTTTTAAAATCCATTGATTTTATCTCGCGGATGCTGTATAATATAAATAATCGCATAAAGCGATCAAAAAAAAGAGGTGTTTGTTATGAAAAAAATCTTGTTAACTGCAGTAATGCTGCTTTGTATTGTTGCCACGCTCTGTGCTTGCGGAAAAACCGCACCGCCGGCCGCTTCTTCGGAGACTGCAGTGGAAGTTCCCGAAGCCGTCGTCATTCGTCCGCTGGAGAATCCCATGGATTTGGAAATGCTTTCCGATTGCACGCTTGCCGTATCCATCAAAGAAGGCGATGTGTACAAAGATGAAGAAGGCAATTTGCAAATGAAAGCCACCGTATACACCTACGATGTATACGATATGGTGGACATTGCCGCACTCAAAGAAGGCGACACAGTGGAACGTTTGGGCGAAGAAGTCACCGTCAGCACCGTAGAGCGCAGAGACGACGGCGCGGTTATCATCAACGGCGGCATTGAAAACGGCGGCTTGGAGCTTATCTGTCACGACACCACCGTGTTCTATGAGACCCGTGAAAACGATGCCAAAGCATACTACGCGCTGGGCGAAGTCGTGCTTCCCGTTGCCGACACCTTTGTGTTCACCGATGCCCGGGATTTAGACAAAGATCCCATGCACTACACCGCATCCGAAATGCTTGCTGAGGATGCCAATATTGAATATCACTTCGTGCCTTCCAATGCACAGATTATTCTTGAAGGCGGCGTTGTGACGGCATTACAGCGCGTTTATATTCCGTAAAAGATATCCCCTAAGTCAAAAAGAGGATTCAAAATAATTCTTTTACATCCCCTTCCTCTGAAAATTCTCTGTACGGCACGACCCATGCAGAGGCAGAATTAGTTTGGAGTGTGAAGAGTGGAGTGTGGAGTTTCGGTAGCTTTGCGTTTTTCGCGCAAAGCTTTGATTGTATGATGGGGTAAATCGTAGGGGCGATTCACGAATCGCCCGTTTATACCTGTTTCGCTTCCCGCAAATCAGCCACCGCGGAACAAGCTCCGATTGTTCCTACCTCTTAAAAATCTTGTACGGAACGACCCGCGTGTCGTTCCTTTTTTAAAATTTTTGCCGCACATGCAGAAACACGGAAGGACACGCGGGTCCTTCCTTACGGGTGCTGTTTTATTTGCAAGCCATGGCTTGCAAGTTTTATGAATCCCTCTCGGGATTCGTTTTATTTTTGGTTCGCAAAAGTTTTGGTGGAAAATCGAGAAACGATTTTCTTTTATTTACGGAAGGACACACGGGTCCTTCCCTACGGTGTGCTGTTTGTAGGCATTGCCAAAGCCGCCCTGTTTCTCGTTTATTTCAGCAAAAACCACAATATACATTCAAAGAAAATCGCAAGGCGATTTTCCTTCCGCAATTTTCCATTCTCAATTTTCCATTCTCAATTTCCCATTTTTCTCTCCCTCTCACAAAAAAAGAAGACCGCAAGCTTTTTCGCGATCTTCTTTTTATTATGATTTCAATCTTATTTTGCCAATGCCATGGGTGCCAAAGCATCGTTTGCAAAGGTCAGAACCTTGAAGGTTTTTGCGCCTTCCGGCATATCAAGAAGGATATCCACATTTTCTTTGCCGGCACCTTCTACCGTGAGCTTTTTACTTTTCACGCTGTGAAGTCTTTCGTCGGCATCATAGAATGCCACATAGACACTACCCTCGGCTGCCTGTTCGCTGCGGTTTTTGAAGGTGACGTTGATTTCGGCGGCATTTAAAATCGGATTTAAAAATGCTTTGTTGTATGCGGCGCGCAGGGGAAGAGTGTCCGCGAGCGGCTGTGTGGTGATATCCAAAAGGTAACGTGCGGTCACGGTGCCGGTGGCATCGTATGCAATCAGGAAGGTATCATCGCCTGCGGTGATGAGCTCTGCTTTGGCATCGATGTTCACACCGGCGGCTAAAGCAACTTCATCCATGGTGAAGCCGGGAGCCAGCGTCACAGACATGGGATAGTACATACCCTTATAGGTTTCGTTGTTGACGTAGGTGAGTTCGCCCACAGACCAGCTTTCTACGCAGGAGTAGCCGGAAACACTGTCCACCAGTGCAAAGTCGGAAAGCTCGGGCTGAATGCGGGGATAATTGCCCATATCGGTGTCAATCGTAAGATTCTTCACGCGAAGCTCGGAAGTCAAATTCTTTTCCGCATCGTCGCCGTGACGCCATACGGCATAAAAGCCCTTGTCTTGGGCGGCAATGCCGGCGGATTCCACGGCGATTGTGCCGGTTTCTCCGGTAATCAGGTTGGTGTAGCTATAGCTTGTGCCGCCATTTGTGAGACCCGTGAAGCGATATACATCTGTCCAAGCACCGTCCTCGGTACGCACAGACAGGGTGGCGGTGGCACCGTCATCGAATACCTGTACGGTATGGAAGCGTTCGTTGAAGTCCACGCCGGAAACAGTGGCAGGGCTGATGCCTTCTTTGTAGCCGTTGTTTTCAACCAGCCAGAAGGTATCACCGTTCATTTTTACCCAAATGCCGCGCATGGTGGTTGCCCAGTTGGTGTTATCCAGGCAACGCAGTGCCAGGAAGGTTGCATTGGTGCCGTTGCCGGGAACATTTGCGATGTTTTGAAGATCCACGGAGAAGGTGTGATTTTTAGAAGCCACAACGGTGGTATACAGACAGGGATGGCCGCCACCGACGGTATCATTGGCATAAAGGTACGTACCGTTAGTGGCAAACGAGCCGGACATAATCTTCCAGCCTGCCGGCATGGAAGTGGTGTTGCCGTACAGGGTGAAGCCTTCGTTTCTCAGGAATGTGCCGGTTTTTGCTCTGTTTTCTTCCACTTTCAAATTGTAGAGAATGCCGTCGATGGACAGAGCATAGGTCTTGCCGGCTTCAAAGTCGAACAGGCGGTTGGCAATGCTTTCGCCGTCGATTAAAATCTCACGCACATGCATGGGCTTTTCCAAACGGATATTCTTCAAAGAAGCACCGGTGCCGAGGTATGCGGTAACAACATTATCGTCTACCGTGACGCTGATGCCGTCGCCGAAGGTCAAGGGGGAAACCATCTTGCCTTCGCTGATGGTGTAGTCATAAAGCTTGCCGCTTTGAATCTTGCCGCAAGCATAAATGGCGGCACGGCGCACGGTTGCGGTCAGCTCCGGCTGTACATAGGAGCTGTAGCGCACGGCACTGCCGGTTTCATAGGTATAGATTTCAATGGTGTCGCCTTCGGAAATATCACTGCCGTCGGCGGCTTTTAAGGTGATGGCAAGCACGCCATCAACATACAAATCAATCTGTTTTCCAAGGTTCACAATGGATACGGGGATTTTCTTTTCGCCTGCAAAGTCGGCTTTATATAAATCGCCGGTGTGGCCCTTGGCATTGTCGAAGTTGGATCTGTTGGTGGTTGCTTCATCCGTTGCATTGATGCGCACACCAACACCCGTGGGAGAAAACTCGAACCACAAGCCTTCATTATAGGCGGCAAAGTCATCCTGCTGGGCATAGACAGCGGCGTAGATACCGTTGGTGTAGCCGGCATCCATGGCAACGTCGGACAGGCTGAAGGAAATCGTGTGCGGAATCGCAAAATCGGAATCCGATGTGATAAAGCCGGTGTGTTCACTTGTGGCAAGGCTTAAATAGCCGTCGCCCGTTTTGGGATAAGGGATATTATATTGGTTGACGTAGTTGATGGCAAGCCCCGTAGCACCCGTGTGGGGATACGTGGTGTCCTTATGATTGTAGCCGGACAGGAGCATTTGGTTGAAGGGAATGGGAACTTTTCTTTCGGTGGCAGTCTCAAAGGCTTTGTCGAAGGTGAATGTCACATCGCCTTCCAAATATGCCGTGATGCGAAGGCTATGTGTGCCCTTCTGCAGCTTGGATATATCCATACTACCGGAAAGGTTGGTGCCGTCAAAGGTCAGCTCGACGGGGATGCCGTCCACACTACCCGTAACACTTTTCACTTCGCCGGAAGGATAAGAAACCGAGCCTGCAATGGTGAGGGTATCGCCTTCTATAGCCGTGCCTTCTTTAGGACTCGTGAGTGTGAGGGTGGGGTTGCCTTCAATATTAAATGTAACAGAACCGATGTTGTGGGTATTGCCGTCCGAATCCACCGCCGTAACCTTCACGGTGTGGGAGCCGTTTTGCAGGGTTGTCAAATTGATTTTGCCCGTGAAGCCGTTGTTGGTTGTGGGATAGTTGGGATATACCTTTGCAACATCCTCGCGGTATTCAAAATCAAGGGCGATGGCTTTGCCGCCGTCAATGGAATAGGAAGCGGAAACCATATGCTTTCCGTTGATTGCCCAGCCTCTGATATCCATTTCAGTGCCACTATAGGTCTCGCCGCTAACGGGTTCGTCAATCATAGAACGGAAGCCCATGGCATTGTTGGTGGGTGTAAGTTGAACATGGCTGACATAGCCGCCGTAGTTGAATACATAGTGATAATAGTCGTAGTTATGGGAGTTGATGATGGCACGACCTGCAGAGTTTGTGCCGACACAAATGGTGGCGTGGTCGTAAGCATTATCTGCACCGCCGACACCTGCCCAGTCGTAGAAGCAGGGACCGCCCTTATACACCTGGGAATGGGCAGGATTATCCACAACCTGACCGCGGTTGTTCTTCATATAATAACGCAGCTGCCAAGCACCTGTCCAGGAGCCGCTGCGGTTGCCGCTGTTGATGTAGAACCAGCCTGCCGTACCGTAAATGGCACAGGGAACTTGCGGCATACCGCCGGCATTGATGCTTTGGGAAGTAAAATTGGCGCAGTCGCCGCCATAGGGGTTAAAATTGGTGTAGGCACTGTTGTAGTAGCTTTCGTAGTTTCCGCCACCGGCGGCACCGTGGTAAACATATCTGTCGGAATATTCCACACAAGCATCGGGATTGTAGCCGGTGTAGAATACATACATGAGATTACGGTCGTCCTCCTCTTCAGAGGGAAGCTCCGCAGAGGCGGAAAGCTTCTCCTGACGAACCCACAAGGGATCGCCGAACTTAGAGGAAAAGTCGGAAGACACAACCCCCGTGGCAGGGCCTTCATCGTAGGCGTCTAAAACCACTTTGTTGGTTTGAGGCTCCACAAGCATCACATGATATACACCGATGGCAGACATATCGGAAGTTTTTTGTTCATCGATCATATCATCGTAATCAAAGCTGAGCCATTCGTAGACATCCATTTTAATGAAGCCTTGCTCGTCGTAGGAAGCATTGTCTACGCGCATGGTTGCCTCGGCGGACAGAACGTCTAAGCCGATGGAAATATTCTTTTCACGAATGGTCTTGCCGCGTGTTGCTTCCTCGGCGGCAAGCTCGGAAAAGCGGCTGTCGCCTGCCATCATGGTGCGCTCACCGGTGAAGGCAACGGCACGAAGCTCGGCATAATCCGAAAGCAAATCTTCCATCGCCGCTTGATCGGCAGCAGACAAGCCGACCTCTGCCTTTTCCGAGAAGGTCACGACATCACCTGCCGCATAGCAAGAAAAAGTAAACAGCACTGTCATAATCAAAATCATCGGGAATAACTTTTTCAATTTCATTACATAATCCTCCATTGTAAATGATATCAATGATAACATATTTAATTTTTGTTTTCAAGTCTTTTTTGTTTGACATAAAGCCGAAAATGTGCTATACTTTTTGTGCATAAAACCGAAAGGAATGATATCATGAAAAAATTATTTGTATTTTTTTCTATTATTTTCTTATTTGTCGCCTGCACGCCCCAAACGGAGCTTGGCACGAAAGACCCCGAAACCCTGCCGCCTGCCGTTGAAAGCACCGAAGAAGTGACGGAGGAAGCGACTGCACCGGAAGAAACGGAAGCAGACAAAACAGAAGCCGCAGAAGAAACAGAAGCTGATGAAACAAAAGCTACAGAAGAGCCATCGGAAACACCCGACGGCGAAGAGCCGACCGAAGAAACCACGGCCGCTTTCCGTCCCTTTTCCGCCGAGGATTTGGTCTTCTATACGATGGAGAAAAAGCCCCATGTTTCTCTGCAGAAGAACACACAGCTTGTTGTCGTCACTGAGGAATCCACGTATTTGAAGTATCCCTCCCACGAGGTTATCACCACCTCTGCCGATGCCCTTTTCACGGCACGTAACATCGGGCTTGTGACCTCTTGCAAAGACTTTTTGAAAGCATACGGCGCAGAGAACACCGCCGTTTGGGAAACCTATAATAAAGAGGGCAAGCAGACACTTACTGCCTATAACGGCAATATCCTTGCCAAAAGCGATGCCATTGACAGCTGTTACTTATACATCGGTTTTCAAAAGTCCGGCAGTGCTTGGAAAGCTATCGATGCACCTGCACTGACAAATATTTTAAGTGGCAAACCCACCCTCGCAGACAACACGGAAATCGTGACCTTCTGCGTCAGCCTGGACGAAGTGGGCATGATCAATATGCTCTATGTCCTCTATACCACCATCGGCGATTTGGCATTTTAAACCATGCGGGTGATATAGCCCGCTGTGGCATGATCTTTCGGATGAATCACGCCGGGATTTCCGACCACGATGCTGTGGGGCGGCACATCGAAATTCACATATGCCCCGGGCGCAATCACCACATCGGTGCCAATGGTAATTTTGCCGCAAAGTACACTGCCCGCACCAATCCACACGCAGTCCCCCACCGTGGGAGAGCCTTGACGTGTGCCTCGGTTTTCTCTGCCAATCACGCAGTTCATGCCGAGAGTGATGTTTTTTCCGAGCACACTGTCTTCTCCCACCACAATCGCGCCGAAGTGCGGCACATACAAGCCGCCGCCGATGTGTGCCCGATGGGAGATTTGCAGTCCGGATTTGACAGAATAGTATCGAAGTCGCATTTGATGAAACGCACGCAAAACGCCGTGCGTTTCGTTTATTTTACGCAGATGATATAAATATTTCAGTTGCACGGGGCGCAAAAGCCGTTCTTTTATGGTTTCACGCCGACCATACCACCGTTTTAAATCCTCACGAAATAAAGAAGTCATAAAACCCCTCCTCCTACTTTTATTCTAATATAAAATTGAAAAAAAAGCAACCGAAAAAGCAAAATCTATTGACATTGTGAAAAAAATATGGCATAATTCAAAGATGTATCCAAAAAAATCAGCGGTTTTCGCCGCAAGGAGTGAAAAGATATGTACAGTAAAGTAGCCTCGGATATGAATTTCCCCGAACGCGAACGCAAAATTGTCGAGTTCTGGAAGGAAAACAAGATTTTCGAGCAGAGTATTTCCTGCCGTGAAGGAAACGATGTATACACCTTCTATGACGGTCCTCCCACCGCCAACGGCAAGCCCCACATCGGCCACGTACTCACCCGTGCCATCAAAGACATGATTCCTCGTTACCGTGCCATGAAGGGCTGTAAAATCCGCCGCAAAGCCGGCTGGGACACGCATGGTCTCCCCGTGGAGCTGGAGGTTGAAAAGCTTTTGGGCCTCGACGGCAAAGAGCAGATTGAAGCCTACGGCATGGAGCCCTTCATCCAGAAGTGTAAAGAAAGTGTTTGGAAGTACAAGGGCATGTGGGAAGAATTCTCCGGCACTGTCGGCTTCTGGGCAGATATGGATGATCCGTATGTCACCTATCACGACAGCTATATTGAATCCGAATGGTGGGCACTGAAAGAAATCTGGGATAAAGGTCTTTTGTATAAAGGCTTTAAGATTGTTCCCTACTGCCCCCGTTGCGGAACCCCCCTGTCCTCCCACGAAGTTGCACAGGGCTATAAAGACGTCAAAGAAAAATCCGCTATCGCCAAATTCCGTGCCAAAGACATGGACAACACTTGGTTCTTAGCCTGGACGACCACCCCCTGGACACTGCCCTCCAACGTGGCACTTTGCGTCAACGCCAAGGAGCGCTATGTGTTGTGCGAATCGGAAGGCGAAAAGTATATTTTGGCAGAAGCCTTAGCCCCCACGGTGCTTCCCGAAGGCTACACCGTGTTGGAAACTTACCTCGGCAAGGATTTGGAATATAAAGAATACGAGCCTCTCTTTAATTTCGTTCAGCCCAAGGAAAAAGGCTGGTACGTCACCTGTGATGATTACGTCACCTTGACCGACGGTACCGGTATCGTTCATATCGCCCCCGCTTTCGGTGAAGACGACGCCAACGTCGGCAGAAACTATAAGCTTCCCTTCGTTCAGCTGGTCAACGGCAAGGGCGAAATGACGGAAGAAACCCTCTGGCCCGGCATGTTCTGCAAGGATGCCGATAAAGAAGTCCTCAAGAATTTGAAGGAAAGAGGTCAGCTCTTTGCCGCTCTTCCCTTTGAGCACAGCTATCCCTTCTGCTGGCGCTGTGACACGCCGCTCATCTACTACGCCAGAGAGTCCTGGTTCATTCAGATGACCGCCGTGAAAGATCGCCTGATTGCCAACAACAACACCATCAACTGGATTCCCGAAAGCATCGGCACCGGCCGCTTCGGCAACTGGCTCGAGAACGTGCAGGATTGGGGCATCAGCCGTGACCGTTATTGGGGCACACCGCTTCCCATCTGGCAGTGTGAATGTGGCCACCGCCACTGCATCGGCAGTATTGAAGAACTGAAGTCCATGAGCGACAACTGCCCCGATAATATTGAATTGCATCGTCCTTATATCGATGCGGTCACCATCAAATGCCCCGAGTGCGGCAAGCAGATGACCCGTGTTAAAGAAGTTATCGACTGCTGGTTCGACTCCGGCGCCATGCCCTTCGCCCAGTGGCACTATCCCTTTGAAAATAAAGATATCTTTGAAGAAAATTTCCCGGCAGACTTCATCTCTGAAGCTGTTGACCAGACCCGTGGTTGGTTCTATTCCCTTTTGGCTATCTCCACCCTGCTCTTTGATAAAGCCCCCTATAAGAACGTTATCGTTTTAGGGCTGGTGCAGGATGAGAACGGACAGAAGATGTCCAAATCCAAAGGCAACGCCGTCGATCCCATGGAAGCACTCACCAAGCACGGCGCCGATGCGATTCGTTGGTATTTCTACACCAACTCCGCACCCTGGCTTCCGAACCGCTTCTACGATAAAGCCGTCACCGAAGGTCAGCGCCGCTTCATCAGCACGCTGTATAACACCTATGCTTTCTACGTGCTCTACGCCGATATCGACGAATTTGATCCCACGAAATATGATATCAAGGATGCCGCCCTCACCGTTTCCGACAAGTGGCTTCTGTCCCGCATGAACACCATGGTCAAAGAGACAGATAACGCACTCGGAAGCTACAAGATTCCCGAAGCCGGCAAGATTTTAGACGATTTTGTGGATGAAATGAGCAACTGGTATGTCCGCACGGGTCGTTCCCGTTTCTGGGCATCGGGCATGGAAGCCGACAAGATTGCCGCCTACCTTACCCTTTACACCGCACTGGTGACCGTTGCTAAAGCCGCGGCACCCATGATTCCCTTCGTTACCGAAGAGATTTATCGCAATTTGGTTTGCTCCGTGGACAAAAATGCTCCAATCAGTATTCACCTGTGCGATTATCCCACCTACGATGAAGCTATGATTGACACTGCTTTGGAAGCCCACATGGACGAAGTTCTGCGTGTGGTCAACCTCGGCCGTGCCGCAAGAAATGCCGCTTCCGTCAAGAATCGCCAGCCCGTCAACAATCTCTATGTTTGCGGCGGCGAAGCCTTAGACGAAATGTTCGTGGAAATCATCAAGAGCGAGCTCAACACCAAAAATGTCATCTTCGAAGCCGATGCCGAGCGCTTTGTGTCCTACACATTCAAGCCGAACCTGAGAACACTGGCTCCGAAGCTGGGCAAAAAGATCAACGAATTCCGCGAAAAGCTCACCACCATCGACGGCAAAGCCGCCATGGAAGAATTAAACAGCTTCGAACGCCTGACCGTTGCCCTTTCTGACGGCGACGTGGTGGTTGCCCGTGATGATCTTCTGATTGAAACCGCAAAGCTCGAAGGCTTTGAAGCCGTGCAGGAACGTGAGCTCACCGTGGTTCTTGATACCACCCTCACCGAAGCGCTTATCGAAGAAGGCTACATCCGTGAGCTGGTTTCCAAAATCCAGACCATGCGTAAAGAAGCCGACTTCGTGGTCACCGACCATATCCGTGTCTACATGGCAGGCAACGACAAGCTGATTGCCATTGCAGAAAAAGCCAAAGCCGACCTGTTGGGCGACGTTTTAGGCGATGCCCTCGTCACCGACGAAGCACAAGGCTACACCAAGGAATGGAACGTCAACGGCGAAACCGTCACCCTGGGCGTAGAAAAAATCTGAATGAAATAACCAAAAAGGGGATGTAAAAAAAGGCACGGACCGTTTCATGGCAGAAATAAAGCATTTATTCGCTTTATAAAACAATTATTTATCTAAAAAATAT
>JAFPCL010000136.1 GCA_017390225.1 Clostridia bacterium | reverse complement strand
GGTGAACATGGAAACATCGTCGGTGGTGTACTTCACCTTCAGATCGTCACGAAGCAGACGGTAGAAGATAACGGAAACTTCTTCTCTGGTGATATTGATGTCGGGGCGAACGTCCCCTTCGGGATAACCGATAATGTAGTTACCGTGTGCTTCCGTTTCCAAAAGATCGCCAATCTTGGTTTTTGCACGGAACACAGCGGATACGGTAACATCGGAATCTACCGGCATCACAAAGGTGTATGTGCCGTCGGGCTGATAAGAGCAGACAATTCTGTTGCCCTTGTTGTCGACAACGGTGACAGAAGACAGAAGATAGCCTTCATTGGGCGTCGGTGTGATTGTAACGATTTGGCCACCCTTAGCCACATTTTTATCGGTTGTTACCGTGCCGTTTTCTACAGCTTCGACATTGATCTTATGGTAATCGTCGGAGGGCTTATAAATAACAGTAATGTTAACGCCTTCTTCCGGCATGGTAAAGTAGTAGAGATTGTTGTTGGTTTTGCCAAGAATGATGTTTTGCCCGGATTCTGTCACAGCCTTGATGTTTTCCAAATCACAGCCTTCTTCACCTTCTACATACAGAAGAACCTGAGAGCCTGCGGGAGCAACGGATTTATCTACAACAGCTTCGCCGTTTTTAACCTCAACAATCACGTTGGGATAGACAGGCGTGCCTTCGGTGACATACAGAGTATCGATAGCAACATCAGATGCAGGCATTTGGAAGGTGTAAACGCCATTACCCATATTGGTAACTACAACGCCCTTCCCCTTGGTATCAACCACAGAAATATAGCCGAGGGTGTACCCCTGCGCAGGGGCAGTGGTCACGGTGATGACTTCTCCTTCATTGGCTTTGTTCTGAGAAGCAACCGTTGCACCGTTTTTGGGGGTGTAGACAATGATATTGTAATTGCCTGTTACGCCTGCCTTGAAGGAAGAAGTAACGGTAACAGCTTCATTGGGCATCACAAAGGTGTAGGTGCCGTCGCCGTTATTTTGTACGGGCACGGGTGTGTCGCTCTTGGTCTTAACAGTCAACTGATCCAGATAATATCCGTCTTCAGGCGTAACTGTCAGAACAACGGTCTTGCCTTCGGATGCGGTTTCTTTATCGGAAACAACTTTACCATTGCTTGAGGGCATCACGGAGATTTTGTGGGATACGACCATGGAGCCGGTACCACCACCGCCGCCACCAATGTTCTTAGAAGAACCCCAGATACGGAGTGCATCAAATGCATAGTCGGTTTCGTAATTGCCGCCTTTCACTTGTGTCTGATCATAGAAAATCTTGCCGACCAATGTTTTGCCGTCCTCATCGTTCTTTGCAACATCCTTAGTTTCGCCAAAAACCATGTAGTACCACTGAATCTTATCAAAATCGACCTGCGGATCGAGCTTGTAGTCTTCGTAGTTTTCAGCACGGAAAGTGATATTCATGCTGTAGTTCAAAGCTTCCACAACAGGCGTCCACTCATCATTGATACCGAACTGACCTGCCAAAATGATGTACTGACGGAAATTATTGATCCAAGTCTTTAAAATCAAACGGATATCTCTGTGACCTTCTACGTTGACACCATAATCAACCAAAGCCTGATACTCTTCCGGATTGTAGTTGGAAGGAACGGTATCTTCTTCGTATGCATCCACAATGTCATCGTAATAGGGAGATTCCATAGTGTAGGTTTTCTTCTTGTTGTATTCAGGATCACGCATGGGATCAAAGCCCGTGGAAATATAGAAAGTACCTTCAATAATCCAGGGGGTGATGTAATCCATCAGTGCCTGCTTACCGACAGTACTGCTCTTTGTTGCATCCACAGAGCACTTTTCGTAGTAGTCTTTTGCAGTCATGCCATCATAAGGCTTTCCTTCAGCGACCAAAACAGTATTCTCATAGCGATAACGCAAAAAGTCTGCCAGATTATTCAGGAAGGGAACCATAATTTCGTTGCGGATGGCGTTTTTCACATCATCAGGAATAACGTGCACCGTCGTAACAGTGGGTGCCCAATCCTTCACTGCCTGACGAATCTCATCATCCGACATATCCGCGGCAAACTGAACGCCGATATAAATCTTATCGGTCTGCGCAGGATCGTCGGTAAAGATTGCAAACTGATCGGGATCACGATAAAAAGCTTCTACCACAGACTGGTACAAATAAACCAATCCGTTGGGATGATCTTCTACCATCTCATCATATGCACGTTCGATACGATCCCATGCTTCCTCATCGGAAGACACGGTGACCTCTGCATTGGGGATTTTGTTCGTCATGCTATCACGAGGAACAAACTTGGTTGCAGCAGCGCCCGGAATCACCATTGCACTTAAAAGAACAAGCATACTTAAGGTGAAACAGAGTGCTCTTTTAGCCGCATTTTTCATATCTATCTCTCCTTTAAAAATTATTCTGTGTATTTTCTGTAAACCTGAACCAACACCGTCAGTTCATCTTCCGTAAATTTTTCCGACAGAATCTTGTACATCGTCTGTTTCTCTTCATCTGTCAAACCACCTTCTGCCATGGCTGCCATTTTCATTGCCTCGCCCGTTGACATTTTCGGACGAACAATGGCAACAACCGCTTCTACATCCTTCTCCTCAATATCTTCCGGAGCAATATGCGGCGGCAAAAGATAACTGAATAATTCAATCCATTCGTTAACCTGTTTTTTTAGTTTTTTTCTTTTCTGTTCCGTTTCTTTGGGGGTGTTCCCCGTTTTTTCCGCATCAATCACACTTTGAACAGATTCCGGAATAACAATCACTTTATCTTCCGGAAGCCGTGTTTTTTCCGCCGGAAGACCAAAAGCCTGCTCCAGCGTGTCTGCCGAAGGAAGATACGTCGAAATACTTGTTTCCTCAGGCACCACAAATTCTATAGTTTTCGCCAAAAGCTTTGCCTTGTGATATGTCCACATCCACATTGCGGAAAAACTAATCAGAAAAAGAAGTAAAAGGACAACCAAAAAGACAATCCGTCCTTTTCGTTTCATAACAATCACATATTTGCTTATCCATTTTGTATCTCCCTTGCCGTTGATTTTGGCATAAACTCTTTACACTTAATAGAAATTTCGGTTGTCTTTCCTGATATATTCAGTACAAGACTTCTGCAATCGTGTTC
>JAFPCL010000135.1 GCA_017390225.1 Clostridia bacterium | reverse complement strand
GCGGATGCTCTAAATCCGAGGGGCGCAGAAGCTTACCTGCCGTGGGGCCTGCCGCATTGGTCAGACGTTCAAATTCCAAAGAGGTGATAACGTCTTTGGACTGGTTGTAGGCAAATTCATCGAACTTATCCATGCTGATGGGGTTAAAGCCGGTGGCAACAACGATAGCGCCGTACTTTTCTTCGATGAATTCATCCTTTTGGGTGTAGTCAATGGCGCCGGCGGTACATACTTTTGCGCACAGACCGCACTTGCCGTTTTTAATCATGTTACAGCTGTTGGGGTCGATGGTTGCGACCTTGGGAACAGCCTGGGCAAAGGGAATATAGATGGCCGGGCGATTATCCATGCCGAGGTTGAACTCGTTGGGATTCTTCTTCATGGGGCACTTTTCCACGCAAGCGCCGCAACCCGTGCAGATATCCTCTTTTACGAAACGGGCATTTTTCTTGATGGTGACATCAAAGTTGCCGACAAAGCCCTTCACTTCCGTTACTTCACTATAGGAGAAGATACGGATTTTTTCGTGCTGTGCCACATCCACCATTTTGGGGGTTAAGATACAAGCCGCACAGTCGAGGGTGGGGAAGGTTTTATCCAGCTGCGCCATTTTGCCGCCGATGGTGGGCTTTTTCTCCACGATATCGACGGGGAAACCGGCATCGGCAATATCCAAAGCCGTTTGAATACCGGCAATACCGCCGCCGATAACCAGTGCACGCTTGGTCACAGGGCTTTCGCCGGGGGTGAGCGGTGCATTGAGGTTTACTTTGGCAATGGCGGCTTTACCGAGGATGATTGCTTTTTCCGTGCCTGTGGGCATATCCTTATGCACCCAGGAGCATTGTTCACGGATGTTTGCGATTTCAACCATATAGGGGTTGATTCCTGCACCTTCTGCGGTTCTGCGGAAGGTTGCTTCGTGCATACGGGGCGAGCAGGAGCAGACCACGATGCCGGTGAGGTTATGCTCCTTCACCGCTTCTTTGATCATATCCTGTCCTGCCTGGGAACACATATATTGGTAGTTGGTGGAAAAGACGACACCGGGTTCGTTTTTCAGGGCTTCGGAAACCGCCTGCACATCGACTGTGCCGGCAATGTTACTGCCACACCAACATACAAAAACGCCAACTCTTTGCATTGTCTTCTCCTCCTTTACTTACTGTATTTACGAAATGCGCTGACGATGGCCTGCTGGGGAAGGTCTTCCTCCCACAGTGCGGGCACGTCATTGGCGGTCATGTGATTTTCGCCCTGCTTGCGAATGGCAACGAGGCGAACGGCTTCGACCAGCTTTGCCGGCTCGACACCGCGAGGGCAACGTTCGATGCAGGCGAAGCAGGACAGACAGCGATACAGGCTTTCGGAAGAAAGCAGGGGTTCGATGTCGCCTTCATCTACCATGCTCACGAACTGATGCGGATGGTATTCCATTTCATCATAGGCCGGGCAAGTGGCAGAGCATTTGCCGCAACGCATACATTTTTTCGGATTCACGCCGCTCATGCGGAGTAAATCTTCTTGAAGATACTTTTTATTCATGGGTATCCTCCTTTATGCCCAGTGCGATTGCTAAAAGCTCGGTGAAATAAACCACCGGAATATCGGCACCGTTTTTGATTAAATTATATTTGCAAAGGGGACATGCGGTGATGATCATCTCCGCACCCTGTGCCTTGGCATTTTCTACGACACCTTGGCTGTTTTTCTTGGCAAGGGAAGGACTTTCCATGGCGATATAGCCGCCACAGCATTCGTTTCTCTTGGCATAGACCACAGGGGTGGCACCGATGGCACGGATGAAATCCTCCATGATGGTGGGATTTTCCGGATCATCCATCTGCATGACCTTGCCGGGGCGCAGGAGCAAACAGCCGTAGTAGGCGGCGATTTTCTTGCCCTTTAAAACGTCCGAAACCTTTTCTTTCACGGCATCAAAGCCCACGACATCTCGAAGAAGCTCCAGATAATGATACACCTGTGCTTCGCCTTCATAGGGCGTGTCTGCCATATAGCGGTTCACTTTGGCGGCAAATTCCTTGTCGGTCTGCATGGCGTGGTTGGTCTGCTTGATTACGTTGTGGCAAGCAGAGCACACGGTCATCAGGGGCTGTTCCTTGGCGAAGGCTTCTTTTAAAGCGCGCACGGAGGAAAGCTTGGTTGCCACTTCGTCTTTTGCCATGGTGAAAACACCGCCGCAACATTGCCAGTTTTCGATTTCTTCCAGTGTGACACCCAAAGCTTCGGCGGTCTTGAATGTATATTCATTCAAATCCGTTGCCTTGGTTTTCAGGGTGCACCCGGGGAAATAACTCACTTTCATTTGATTACCTCCCGTTTTATACCATTTCTTCCGGATGGAATACTTCATCAAATTTTTCCGCCGTTAAAAAGCCGAGCTCGACGCATGCTTCTTTCAGCGAAATGTTATCTTTAAATGCCTTCTTTGCAGTTTTGGCGGCATTTTCATAACCGATATAGGGGTTAAGTGCCGTGACCAGCATCAAAGAGTTGTGCAGATTGTGGTGCATCTTCTCTTTGTTTGCCTTGATGCCGACAGCGCAGTTCTTATTAAAGGAAACGATAGCTTCAGCCAAAAGGCGAGCAGACTGCAGGAAATTGTAGATGCAAACGGGCATGAACACATTCAGCTCAAAGTTGCCCTGGGATGCCGCCATGGAAACGGCAACATCGTTGCCCATAACCTGCACGGCAACCATGGTGACGGCTTCGCACTGGGTGGGGTTGACTTTGCCGGGCATGATAGAGGAGCCGGGCTCATTTTCGGGGATGAAGATTTCGCCCAGACCATCACGAGGGCCGGAAGCCAGCCAGCGCACGTCGTTGGCAATCTTCATCATATCGCAGGCAAGTGCCTTAATCGCGCCGTGAGCAAACACAAGCTCGTCTTTGCTTGTCAGCGCATGGAACTTGTTGACAGCCGTTTTAAAGGGCTTGCCGGTGATGGTGCTGACTTCCTTGGCAACGGCTTCTGCAAAGCCGCGGGGGGCATTAAGGCCTGTGCCGACGGCAGTGCCGCCGAGTGCCAATTCATATAAAGGTTCAATGGAACGAGTGATGAGTTCCACGTCTTTTTCAAGGCTGGATCTCCAACCGCTGATTTCCTGGCTGAAGGTGATGGGCGTGGCATCCTGCAGATGGGTTCTGCCGCTTTTAACGATGCCTTCATTTTCTTCTTCCAGACGGCGGAAGGTGGAAATTAAAGTGCGGACGGCCGGCAGAAGCTTTTCTTCCAGTGCCAGAACAGCCGCAATGTGCATCGCCGTGGGGAAGGTGTCGTTGGAGGACTGGCTCATGTTGACATCATCGTTGGGATGCAGAAGCTTTTGCCCTAATATCTGATTGCCGCGGTTGGCAATGACTTCGTTGGTGTTCATGTTGGACTGCGTACCCGAGCCTGTCTGCCAGACGACTAAGGGGAAATGACCGTCCAAAGTGCCTGCCATGACTTCGTCGCAAGCGGCTTTGATGGCGTTCATTTTTTCCTCGGTCATTTTTTCGGGACGAACGGTGTTGTTGGCAATGGCGGCGGCTTTTTTCAGCACACCGAATGCACGAATGATTTCCTTCGGCATGGTTTCGATACCGACACCGATTTCAAAGTTTTCATGACTTCTCTGGGTTTGTGCCGCCCAAAGACGGTCAGCGGGGACTTTCATTTCGCCCATGGAGTCATGCTCAATACGATATTCCATCAATAAACATCCTTTCTGTCTTATTTATATATGGTATTGTCAGATTTTAACGCTACGGATAACAGCCTTGAGGCTTTCGGCGCTGTTGTGGAGCTTTGCAATTTCAATATCCGTCAAGGGAAGAAGAATCTTGCCGTGTGCGCCTTCCTTGCCTACGATGGTCAAAAGGCTCAGGCACACATCTTCAATGCCGTATTCACCGTGCATCATCGTGGAAACGGTGAGGGTGGTGTCGATACCGGAGAGCAGGCATTTGCAAACGTGGCAAACAGACATGGCAACGGCATAGTAGGTTGCACCTTTACGCTCGATAACGGCAGAGCCGGACTTGCGCACATATTCTTCTACTTCATCGAAATCAAATTCGGGATAATTATCGTTGCTGACGATCGACTTTTTGTAGTCTTCAATCGGCACATTGGAAATGTTGGCAATCGACCACGGAACAAAAGCGGAATCGCCGTGTTCACCCAAAACATAGGCGTGAACATTCTTTTGGTTAACAGAGTAATATTCGGAAACTCTGGCACGCAGACGAGCAGTGTCCAAAATCGTGCCGGAGCCGATGACGCGGCTTTCGGGAATGCCGGTGGTTTTGCAGAAAGCATAGGTTAAAACATCAACGGGATTGCTGACGATTAAGAACATGGCATCCGGTGCGTATTTTACGACTTCTTTGGCAACGGATTTTAAAACTTCTACATTGACCTGTGCCAAATCCAGACGGGACTGACCGGCCTTTCTTGCAATACCGGAAGTGATGATAACGATGTCGGAACCTTTAGCATCTGCATAAGAACCGGCATGAACGGTCGAGGGGTTGCAGAAGGGGATGCCTTGACGAATATCCAGCGCTTCGCCAAATGCTTTTTCCTCGTTGATATCGACCATAACAACCTCGGAGGCAATGCCCGTAACAATCAAGGTGTACGAAATGGTAGCGCCTACACTACCCGCGCCGATGACAGTAATCTTGTTCATAAAAAAACCTCTCAATCTATAAAATTATCTTTTTA
This sequence comes from Clostridia bacterium, assembly GCA_017390225.1. GTDB lineage: Bacteria > Bacillota > Clostridia > CAKSNL01 > HGM11501 > RGIG1017. Next base: position 38 of record JAFPCL010000135.1, on the reverse strand, counting down.
TCCGATTTTAACCTTTATACATTATAACACTGTCTATT
>JAFPCL010000134.1 GCA_017390225.1 Clostridia bacterium | reverse complement strand
ATTAGGAGTAAAATCAAAAGATGAATTGAAAAAGAACGAGGTTCTTTTAGACTCTGTTATGTTTCGCTTAATTCAAATTTCTGAAAATTCCGACAAGCTGACGGATGCGTTCAAAGAAAAATACGCCGATGTTCCGTGGAGAGCTATGAAAGGAATGAGAAATCGGATTGTTCATGAATACGGCAATGTGGATTTAGGGATTATATACGATACCGTCATCCGTGATATTCCAATCCTTTTGGAGCAATTACAATCAATAGAGGAGCGGATGTCATGAAAAAAATATTCGTTATTTTTTGCTTTTTGACCGTCCTTTTTTCCTGTACGACGGCATTTGCCGGCAGTATACCGGAGGATTTGTTGCATGAAGATAATGCAAAAATCTTCTTTGGTGAGGTGGTTTCCTTCGATTCAAACGGCGAGGAAAGCTTTGTTGAGGTGATTCCCACAAAGAAGATTAAAGGGGATGTGGTTTTAGACGGCTTGGCAAAAACCTGGCCGAGAGCCAATGCGGTGGGGGATTTCCGTGTAGAACAGGGAAAAGTGTATCTTTTTACATACTTTGATGAGCATAACCCCACCGACATTTTTGAGGTGACAAGCTATGACACTGCCACCATGGAGCTTGCGCATGTGTCGGGCGATATGTGGGAGCGGTTTGAAAGATATCTTCACGAAGGACGCTATGAAGAAGCGGAAGAGGAAAGACTCGATAGAGAAAATGCAGGGCTGAAAACCGAAGGCGAGGACATTTCTTTGGCGGCACTGCTGGGCGTTCCCGAAGAAGCGGCAGAAGAAATTCAAATTTATTATTACGGCAAGGTTTACGATATCGATGTGGATGCCTTCTATCAAGCCATCGACGGCATTATGCTGACGGACATTGAAGACGTTTCTTTAGAAAGAAAAAACGAAGAGGGCTTTGTGATTCAAAACGGCATGTATATCACCATCAACGGCTTTTCGGGCTATGCCTTTATAACCGATGACGGCAAGGTCGATAAATACGGCATGCATATGTCAAGCCTTCCCGTGGGTGCGTATACGATGAAATTCATTGACCGCGCCAAAATTTTGGCACTGTTTTCGGCAAACGATGCGGATTTGCCTTTTCTTGAAACGAAAGTGGCAGGCAGGATTTTCCGCTATAGTGTTCTTTTGATAGGATTTTTGGGCGTTGTCATTGGATTTATGGTTGTCAAAAAACGCAAGGAGAGAAAATAAGATGCATTTTGCGGTTCTTGTTTTTTTGTTTTGTATTGTTTACGCAGTACAGCTGGTGCTATGCCTAAAAGTAAAGCATAAGCACCTGAAAAGAATTCCTTTATATCTGTGCCTTTTGTGGCTTTTGTATGCGGCGCTGTTATACGTTGAATTTTTCGGGCACTATTCTGCCGGCGGCTGGCCACAGCTGGAAGCGATTATTTATTTTATATTGATTGGCGTGGGGCTACTTGCTATTCTTCTTGCTTTCATCACAGCCAAGGTAATGGGAAAGAGAGGGACAAAAAAATGAGGAAATACATGGGCTATTTGCCGGTTCTGTTGTATCTTGCCATGGATTTTTTGGGCGGATATTCTTTCGGAACACCGATGGCGCTTTTTCGGGTTTTATGCCTGTTGTTATCTGCTGTTTTATTGCATAAGGGCTTTTTCTGGGGCGGCGCACCGGGCGCTTTGTTTGCGGTGTATCACATGATAGAAGCCGCAAGAAGAGGTGCTTATGTCGGATATACGGATATTCTTCTGATTGTTTTTTATGTGGTATACGGACTGTTTCTTTTTACCGTGGATAAGTCCCCGAAAGCCCAAAAAATATGGTATGTGCTGTTGCGGATTATCGGTACGGCGGCTATCTTGTTTGCCGGCTTTTATGTGGGGATTGTCAAATGGCTGATTTTTTCGAGCATTGGCATCCATACAGCTCTCTCGGTCATCGGAATGCTGATTTTGCCGTCACTGCTCGTGCCCCTTTTGTGGCTGAAAAAGAAAAAGAAGTTTTTGGCTTTTTGGTGCACAGGACTTATTCTGTATGGGCTGGCGCTGGGCGCAAACTACGGGCTGATTCGCTACGATGAGAGCATCACCGTTAACACTTCCCCCAATATCAATGTGCATGAATATCTGCCCTTTGAGGAAAGCTCCAAAATCGTCAAAACCAAAAGTGAAGCCTTGCATTTCACGGAAAATCTGCCGCGAATCGACGGAGCGGCGGCGCTGTTTCCTGTGTATTCCGGCTTTGTCCATGCCACATATCCCGAAACAACACAGCTTTATGACGGCAAGTTTGAATACAACAACACCCCAAGCGGCTATCGGCTTTTAGCGGAACAAGAGACAGATATTTTCATCGGTGTGTATCCTTCCGAGGAGCAAAGAGCTTATGCCGAAGAATGTGGCACGACGTTTGTTTACACGCCCATCGGCACGGAAGCTTTTGTGTTTTTTGTGCATAAGGATAACCCCATCGACAATCTCACCACCGAGCAAATCAAAGGAATTTATGCCGGAGAAATTACCAACTGGAAAGAGGTCGGCGGCGCGGATGAAGAGATTTTTGCCTATCAGCGCAATCAAGGGAGCGGCAGTCAAAGCATGCTGGAGCGGTTCATGGACGGCACACCGCTCATGGAGCCGCCCACCGAGCAGGTGCAAGATTTAATGTCGGGCATCATTGAGCGTGTGTCCGATTACCGAAGCAAAGCCGGCTCTATCGGCTTTTCCTTCCGCTTCTATGTGGAAGGCATCATAAAAAATCCCGATATCAAAATGGTTTCCGTGGACGGCATCGCCCCCACGGCAGACAATATCCGAAACGGCAGTTATCCAATCGTCACTCCCATTTATGCTGTCACCTATGAAGAACAGGAAAACGACAATGTGGATAAGCTATTGGATTGGATTTTATCGGAGGAAGGGCAATATATTATCGAAGAAACCGGCTATGTCGGTATAGGGGAGGCACAATCATGAAGAAAAGAATAGGGATTTTTCTATTGCTTACCGTCCTTTTGTTTTCGGGATGCCAAAAACCCCAATATTTGCCCGAAGCGAAAAACGACACCATCTACACCACCGTCGGCGGCGCATCAGTACATGCGGGGGAAGGGTACACGATGACCATCCCCGAACACTATGTATACGAAAAAGAACAGGATGACGGTGCTTTGGAAGAAACATGGGAATACATAAAAAAAGACGATGTGGAGCTCAAAGTCACAACTTATAAAAATGCAGATGAAATATCCGCAAGAAGCCGTTTCTTAAAAGATAATGAGGATTATATTTTTGAGGATTTGATGGGCTATTCCCTTTGCGGTCAAGACCTTGACGGAGACACCCTTTGGTTTCAGCTTCATGTGGCAGGCGAAACGGTGTATATCGTTTCTTGGAAATATCCTAAAAACACAAGCGAAGCCTTGCAAAAAGAATTGGAAGATTTTGCCGCAACACTCACTTTGGCAGACTAAGGAGGAACATAAAATGAAAAAATTCATATCGATTATTTTAGCACTTATCTTTGCAATGGGGCTTGCCGTAGCGGCACAGGCAACAGGCGTGTCCGCTTTGGGCGAAGCGGAAGAAAACGTGGATACTATATACACCCCTGCGGAAATTGCAGAAACGGCAATCGCCGTGCCTGCACCCTCCAAGTGGGCAAATGAAGGAATCGAAACGGCACAGGTGCTGGGCATCACCGAAACGGGAAAGCCTTATCTGTACCACGAAGCCATCACAAGAGAAGCATTTTGTGAGCTCATCGATAACTACGTTGCCATTTTGGGCGGCGTGGATATGGAAAAAATGCGTGCGCCCTTTGAAGATACGGACAATGAAGCGGTCATTCGCCTGTATGCCATGGGAATCATCAGCGGCAAATCCGAAACGGAATTTGCACCCGATGCCTTTTTGACCCGCGAAGAAGCGGCGGTGATTTTATGCCGTGCCGTGAATCAAACCGTGCCTGTGCCCGTGACGGAAATGTATTTCACCTTTGAAGACCAGGATATGATTTCCGATTGGGCAATGGACAGTGTGCAGGTCATGTGCAATATGGGCATCATGAACGGCGTGGGCAATAATCTCTATGACCCCCAAGGCACCTATACCGTCGAGCAAGCCATTGTTACCATTGTGCGCGTGTATGAAGCCCAGGAAGCTTCGGGCATTGTTTTTGAAGAAGAGCCTACCATCGAAGAGCCCGAAGAATTTGTAGTCACAAAGACCATAGCGGTAGATGACTTTTATGTCAATGAAGCGATTTCCTTGGTGACGGAAAGTGCATCTTTGGCTGTCACTAAAGAATTTATTGCCTATTATGCCCCGAATGCGGAGATGGCAGAAGAAATTGCCGCCATCGGCTCTATGGACTACACCAAGCCGAAGGAAATCTATTATTTGCGGGCAGATATCGATAAAATCGCAGACAATATCGGAAAAATGATGGAGAATGAAACGGAAAGCTTTGACATTCGCCGCTTGGCAGAGCTGCATCGAGTGAATTTTTCCTCGCTGGCAAGCCTTATTAACAGCTCCTACGGCGCACAGAATTTAGCGGCTCTCACGGTGCTTTCCAATCGCGAAGGGTATGTTCGCCCTAAAAGCTTCAAAGAAAACTTTGCCCTGTATCTCACCTACGACGGCGCATGCTCCGTTTTGGTATCCTTCTCGGAAATCGGCGAAGGCGTCATAGAAGCGCAGATGTCTTTCGTGCGAAACGGCGATAAGGACTCGGTGTTTCGCCGTGTGGTTGAGATATCCGAAGGCTTGGGAGAAGGCAGTTTAGAAGTTTTCAAGGTGCAGTAAAATGAAAATCACAAAGAAAAAGATCATCATTTTTAGTGCATCTGTAGCGGTTATTTTGCTGACAGTATGTGGCATGTATGCCATCGATCGGTACTGCATGAAAAAGAATAAGCCCGTGGTTTTCTCCACCTGGGGTTATTCCTATGTGCCGCCGGTTACCCCCGTAAAAGAGCAGTGGGATCTCATTCCCATGGTCTGCATTGATGGCACACTTTACATGGACACGGGACTAAAAAGCACGCGCAAGGAGCGCCACGATGCCGCAGACGGCGAGATTCTCTACAGTGTGCCGGGAAGTGAAGTTCCCGTGGAGGACAACACATCCAATTTCGGCACGGGCTTTTCTTATCAATATGCAGAAGAGGGCACGGTGGAGCTTCTCATGCACGGCACATGGTGGATTTTTGCTACCGAGGAGAAAAAGAATAAAATGCTTTTCCCCGAAGGGGAGCAAAGCTTTGTGGGCACGGTCATGGAAGAAACAGATACCTATATGCTGATTTGCCCCAACGAGGACGAAAAAGAGCGCAT
>JAFPCL010000133.1 GCA_017390225.1 Clostridia bacterium | reverse complement strand
GGTCTTGTTGGTGTGCGTAAATTCAGTTGAAAATTTTTAAAATTTCTCTTGACTTTATTTAGCAGGTCTTTATTTTTATATAAAAAAACATTGAGAAAGCCATTGATTTTACTTTCTGCAAACAGAAATCAAAGCTTTAAAAGAACAAACGGAACGACCGACGTCGTTCCCTACAGACAGATTTTTTAGATAATATTTCATAAAGGAAAGGGCTATAGCCAACACATCAGCTATAGCCCCTTCCTTTTATTTCAATTCACTCAAAGTATTTTCCAGAATCCCTTTGGCAATGCCTGCCGCCAGTGTGTCTAAAAATGCCGTATCGGCAAGGCGTTCCATTTCATCTATGGTGGTTAAGAATCCACCTTCCACCAAAACAGCCGGCATGGCGGTGGCGCGGATTACAACCAGCTTGTCCCCTACGCGCATACCTAAATTGTTTTGATTGGTTTCCTCAATCACCGATGTCAGAACCGTTTTGGCAAGCTTTGCGCCGCGGACACTGGAGGTCATATACATGACCATCGTGCCCTCAACGGTTTTGTCAGATTCGGAAGCATTATTATGGATGCTGACAAAATAATCGGCATCAAGGTTATTGGCAAATTTTGCACGGTCATACAAATCCACAAAAATATCATCGGAACGGGTCAAATGCACATCCATGCCGCAATCTTCCAAAAGTTCGGCAACACGCAAGGTGATATACAAATTGGCAACGGATTCTTTCACGCCGATACTGCCATCTGCATTGTACCCGATAGCACCGGGGTCTGTGCCGCCGTGGCCGGCATCCAAAACGATTGTTACCTTTTCATCGATTTCATACTCATCTCGAATCTCTGAAAAAGCTTCATGTTCGAAAACTACCGTATGATTCCTGATAACCGCTTTTTGCGGTGTGGTAAACATAACGCTTACCTTAGATGCTTTTCCGCTTTTTTTCACGGATATGCCCGAAATGCCGTGGGCATTGATCGGAATGGTTTGTTCTGAGACGGCAGGCGAAACAGAAAACGTAACACCCGATGCTTTTTTATCCATCAGCTTCACTTCCGTGTTTTCCGGGAACAACAGTGTTCCGTCAGAAAAATTCACTTCGTTTGCATCCTCTCGCAAGACAATGCAATATTTTCCGTTCTTATAATAGCATACATAGGGGAGCATTTCTTCCATTTCAATGACAACACGAGCGGAATCATCGGTCTGGTTGTTGTATCGCACTTCCTCTATCAAAGACAGCTCTTTGATTTTCCCTGTCTTTTTCAGTACGGTTTTATCAAAGTCCAGCACCAAACGCATAGGGTCTGACAACATAGAAATACGGGGGCGGATGGGCTTGGATATTTCCAGATACACATAGTTTTCTTCTTCCCCATCCTCTGCCGTAACACCATAAATCACGGAGCGATCCATCGTGGGAAGCACGACCTGCTCGGTTTCTTCTTTTTCCGTTTCCGGCTTTTGCGGTGTTTCCTGTTCCGGCTTTGTTGTCGGCGGCTTTGGCGTTTCGTCCTTCGGGGGCTCGACCTTCCGTGTCAGGAGCACGGTTTTTGTTGCATCCTCCCAAGCTACGTTATAACCAAAGCTTGTGGCAAAAAAGCGCAAGGGAATCATTTTGCTTCCGTTTATAATCATCGGTGCGGCTTCCATGGTCACAGGATTCCCGTTGACCTTTGCTTCTATGCTTCCGATTTTCATCTCTATGGTGCTACCCTCATAGGACAAAATCATCCGCTGTAAAGTACTGTTCCACCGAATGGAAACCTCCAAAATCGAAACCAGTACACTACTTGGAATCAACGTTCTTCCTTCAACAATCACCGGCGGCGAACTGCAATAGACCGGCTCCCCTTCGATAGAAAGAGATACACTTTTTGTCTTCGCCGCCGACGGAACCAAAAACAACAGCATGGCGATGACAAAAAACAAACATATTCGCTTCAATCCTTCACTCTCCTTTCTTGAATTCTGCGCTTCCTCTTTTCTATTTGCGCAAAATACAAAAAACACTCTCTTTTTTCGACATGTAAATCCTGGGATTATGCCTGATAAGGCACGCCATAATGTTCATAGGCACGCACCGTTGCCATTCTGCCTCTGGGGGTTCGATTCAAAAAGCCCAACTGCATCAGATACGGCTCGTACACATCTTCAATCGTGCCGGGGTCTTCTCCGATGGTTGCCGCCAGGGTATCGAGTCCCACAGGGCCGCCGCCAAAGTATTCCATGATGGACATCATCATGCGTTTGTCCGTTCCATCCAGTCCCAAATGGTCAATTTCCAGCATCTGCATGGCAAGGCTTGCGGTTTCCTCCGTGATACGTCCGTCTGCCTTTACCTGTGCAAAGTCACGCACACGCTTTAAAAGGCGGTTTGCCACACGAGGTGTACCGCGAGATCGGGAAGCAATTTCTGCCGCACCTTCTTTCGTGATATCCACATTCAGGATATCGGCAGAGCGCGTAACGATTCGGGAGAGTTCTTCCACCGTGTACAAATCCAGACGGAGCTGAACACCAAAACGGTCTCTGAGGGGCGAAGTCAAAAGCCCGGCACGGGTGGTTGCCCCCACCAATGTGAACCGTGGCAAATCTAAACGAATACTGCGAGCACTGGGGCCTTTGCCGATAATAATATCCAGCGCATAATCTTCCATGGCAGGATATAAAATTTCTTCCACACTTCTGGACATACGGTGAATCTCATCAATAAACAAAACATCCATGGGAGACAAATTGGTCAAAAGTGCCGCCAAATCCCCCGGCTTTTCAATAGCAGGGCCGGAGGTGATTCTGAGGTTTACGCCCAGCTCATTGGCAATGATGCCGGCAAGGGTGGTTTTTCCCAGTCCCGGCGGACCATACAGCAAAACATGATCCAATGGGTCTTTGCGAAGCTTGGCGGCTTCTATGTATATTTTTAAATTGTCTTTTGCCTTTTCCTGACCCACATACTCATCCAGATGCTTTGGGCGCAGAGAATACTCCGCGTCGCTTTCCTCCGGAAAAGCTTGCGAGGAAATTAAACGTTCATCAAATTCCATATATTATCCTTTCTTCATGGCTTGTACCAATGCCGCTTTTATCATATCCTCCAAGGACATATCCTCCGTCACGCCGCGCAGTGCCGCTTGGGCTTCCTGTGCGCTATACCCGAGTGCCACAAGAGCATCCCGTGCTTCGTCGAATGTGCCGCCTGTTTGGGGTGTATGCTCGGATACGGAAACAAGCTCTTCATTTGTGATTTTGTCTTTTAGCTCCAATATAATGCGCTGTGCGGATTTTTTCCCGATACCGGGGGCTTTGGCAATTGCCTTGTCATCCCCCGTAACAACCGCCAACGCCAGCTCTTCACAGCTGAGAACATCTAAAACTGCCAATGCCGATTTAGGGCCAACGCCGCTGACGGACAGAAGCGAACGGAAAATATGCAGTTCTTCCTGCGATAAAAATCCGAACAACTCAAAGGCATCTTCTCGCACATTGGTGTGAATATAAAACATAACGGAATCGCCTTTTTTGAGTGTATTCAGCACACGAAGGGGCGCAAAAACTTGGTAGCCCACACCGTGAACATCCACAGCAACATAATTTACGGCTGTAAAGGCAACCTTTCCCGAAATATAGGCAAACATAATTTCAAACCTTTCTTTTTATCGTCTTCCCTCATAAAAGGGTGAATGAGAATGGGCATGGCACACAGCCACGGCCAGTGCATCTGCAACGTCATCCGGCTTGGGAACGGCATTTAAATGCAGAAGCGCCCGCACCATTTGCTGCACCTGCGGCTTATCCGCCCGTCCGTATCCCGTAACCGCCTGCTTTACTTGCAAGGGCGTGTAGGTAAACACTTCCAAGCCTTGCTTTGCCGCCGCCAAAACGGCACAGCCGCGTGCTTGCGCTACGGCAAACGCCGTTGTGGTGTTGGTATTAAAAAACAGCTCTTCCATTGCCACCACATCGGGGCGAAATTTTTCGATAATTTGCGTTGTGTCATCAAAAATCTGCGTCAGCCGTGTCGGTAGCGGTAGCCCTGCTTTTGTGAGAACCGCACCATACCAAATGGGAGCAAATCTTTGATTTTCATAGCGAATAATCCCGACCCCTTGGGTTGCAAGCCCCGGGTCGATGCCCATAATAATCATAAAATACCTTCCATTACTTGCATAAATATCTTCTTGACAAAGTTCTTCTTATATTTTATAATAATAGATGATAAACTAAAAGTCAAGAACTTTTAAAAACTTTTACTCTGGAGGTACACATCATGGCAAAGCTTTGGGACGGCCGTTTTGAAAAAGAAACCAATCCGGCAGTCAATGATTTTAATTCTTCTCTGCGTTTTGACAAGCGCATGTTCCGTCAGGATATAAGGGGCAGTATTGCCCACGCCGCCATGCTCGGAAAGCAAGGCATTATTCCCATGGACACATCCATCCGCATCCAAGAAGGCTTGCAGGGCATTTTAGCCGATATGGAAGCCGGTCGCATTGACACCAACACCGATGCGGAAGATATCCATATGTTTGTTGAATCCTTGCTCACCGAGCGCATCGGTGACGACGGTAAGCGTCTGCATACCGGCCGCTCCCGTAACGATCAGGTGGCACTTGACCTTCGTCTTTATGTGCTCGATGAAAGCAATGTGTTAAAAGAAGAGCTTGTTCGTCTGATGCGGACACTTCTTGCCATTGCCAAAGAAAATCTGACCACATGGCTTCCCGGCTACACGCATTTGCAAAAGGCACAGCCTGTCACACTCGCGCATCACATGATGGCATATTTTGCCATGTTCCGCCGCGACCTTCAGCGCCTCACCGACTGGGAAAAGCGCACGGCAATCTCCCCCTTGGGTTCGGGTGCCATGGCAGGAACAACGTATCCATTAGACCGTGAATTTGTTGCCGATCAACTTGGGCTTTTAGGCATCACCGACAACTCACTGGATGGCGTTTCCGATCGTGATTTTGCTATTGAACTCGGCAGCTGTATTTCCCTGATTATGATGCATCTGAGCCGTTTTTCCGAAGAGCTGATTTTATGGAGCACCAATGAATTTTCATTTGTTGAAATGGACGATGCTTATTCCACGGGCTCCAGCATCATGCCCCAGAAGAAAAACCCCGATGTTACGGAGCTGATTCGCGGTAAAACCGGTCGTGTTTACGGCAACTTAATGACACTTCTCACGATGATGAAAGGTCTTCCTTTGGCATATAATAAAGATATGCAAGAGGATAAAGAAGCCATTTTTGACAGTTTAGACACTGTTTTTGCTTGTCTTCCCGTGTTCACCGATATGCTCGCAACCATGAAAATCAAAAAAGAAAACATGGCAGAAGGCGCCAAAGGCGGCTATATGAACGCCACCGACCTTGCTGACTATCTCGTATACCGCGGACTTCCCTTCCGCGATGCACATGCCGTGAGCGGCAAGCTGGTTTTATATGCGATTCATCAAAACAAAGCGCTCGATGATCTTTCCTTGGAGGAAATGCGCGCCGTTTCTCCCATGTTTGATGAAACGATTTATGAAGCCATCAGCTTATCTGCCGTTGTCAACCGCCGCAATCTGCCCGGTGGCCCTGCGCCGGAAGCCGTGACCCGTGCGATTGAAAATGCGGAAAGCTATTTAAATACTTTATAAAAGAGGGATATTATGACCAAAACCGTTTTAGTCGTAGACGACGAACGCCCTATTGTTGAAATATTAAAATTCAATTTGGAAAAGAACGGCTACCGTGTGCTGACCGCATTTGACGGTGCGGCAGGCTTAGAGCTTGCGCTCTCCGGTAAACCGGATCTCATCCTTTTGGATCTCATGCTTCCCAAAATGGATGGCTTTGACGTGTGCAAAGAGCTTCGCAAAACCTCCAACGTGCCGATTCTGATGCTGACAGCAAAGGATGACGAGCTGGACAAGGTATTGGGGCTCGAGCTTGGTGCTGATGACTATATCACCAAGCCCTTTGGTATTCGCGAGGTTTTGGCGCGTGTTAAGCGGAATCTCACCCGCAATGCACAGGAAACGGAATCGCCCAAGTCCGAATCTTCCGGCTTAATCACTTATATGAACTTTTCGTTGGATCCACAGCGGTATGAAGTCAAGATTGACGGTTCTCCCGTAGACTTGACGGTTCGTGAATTTGAACTTGTGAAATACCTTGCCATGAATCCCGGACAGGTTTTTTCCCGTGAAAAGCTTTTGGAATCCGTTTGGGGCTACGAATATTTCGGCGATCCCCGCACCGTTGACGTAACCGTTCGCCGTGTCCGTGAAAAGCTGGAAAAAGACCCCGCCAACCCCGTTTTGATTATGACCAAGCGCGGTGTCGGCTATTACTTCAACAAAAACTGACAACCGTAAATAAAAAATGGAGAAATAACACATGCACAGTATCCGCTGGAAAATTTTATGGGTATTTTTTGCGCTGATCGTCTTCATGTCATTGGCAGTCAGCGTTTTTTTCGTGCGCGGAATTACGGTTTACTATAATGAAGACTTCAAAGAAACCATGTCTTCCCATGCCTTGACAAGCGACATCATGCTGGAGCTTACCGAAGCATCCATGGCGCAAGAGCCTGTTCCTGCCATTCGTGATGTTTTGATTTTATACAGTGGACGGCTCGGCATCGATTCCTATCGAAATTTTTATATTTTAGACCGAAACGGCATCTGTCTGTATGGTTCCGACGGCTACACCGGTGCTATGAACTACAGTGCCAACGTGCTATTGGCCATGAGCGGAAAAATCGGCGATACCTCCACCATCGGAGCCAAACAGCTCGATTATGCACAGCCCCTTTTGCAGGACGGCACGGTCAGCCATATTATTTATATTGTGGATGATAAAACAGAACTTCGGGCGACCATGCGCAACATGATCTCTACGATTTTCTATGCGCTTTTGATTGGCATTATGCTCTCTGTTATGCTTTCCATTATTCTGTCCCGTACCATCACTGCGCCCTTGGCAACACTGGAAAAGCAAGCCGCCAACATGGCAACAGGTAAATTCACACAGCCGATTCCTGCCTCCCCCGGCAAAGATGAAATCTCCAGTCTCACAACCACTTTCAACAACATGGCACTTTGGTTGATGGAAACCATGCAAACATTAAATTTAGAAAAAAATAAGCTGGAAACGATTTTAGAGCGGCTCAATGACGGCGTTATGGCTTTTGACACAGAAGGCAAGCCACTGCATATCAACAGCACGGCACGAATGCTTCTGCGCCTTGCTCCCGATGAAGCGCCGAATTTCGACACTCTTTTTGCATCTTTGGATGCGGATATCACCCTGGACTACGTTTTGTCTGCACCCATCGGCTTTGCAACCGAACGAAAGCTTGCCACAGACCGCACCGTCATGCAGGCGTATTTTGCCGGATTTTTCACCCAAAGCAATCAGATTTCCGGTGTTGTTGTCGCTCTGCAAGACGTTACCGAATGGGAAAAATTAGATGCCTCCCGCCGCGAATTTGTCGCCAATGTGTCCCATGAACTCAGAACACCCCTCTCTACCATAAAAAGCTATACGGAAACGCTGACGGACATACTGGAGGAACCCGACGAAACCACACGCCACTTCTTGTCTACGATTGATCGTGAAACCGATCGTATGACACGCATGGTCAAGGATCTTTTGACGTTATCCAGCTTAGGCGAAAACGCCCGGTTAAAATACGAACGATTTCCTTTGCCCGGATTTTTGGCTTCCATTGCCGAAAATCTTTCCCACAGTTTCCGAGAAAAAGGTCAGACCCTGACCTGCTGTTTCCCGGAAGATATGCCCTATATTTCCGCCGACAAAGACCGCATTGCGCAGGTTGTCATCAATCTTCTGACCAACGCCTCCAAATACTCTCCGGAAAACACCACGGTCACGCTCACCTGCGGACAAGACAATAACATGGCAATGATTCGTGTAACCGACCAAGGCATCGGCATTGCCCCCGAAAATCTTCCTCGGATTTTCGAACGTTTTTATAGAGTGGATAAAGCACGCTCCCGTAGTGCCGGCGGCACAGGGCTGGGGCTTGCCATTGCCAAGGAAATCACCGAAGCCCACGGTGGCTCTATATCCATTGAAAGCCAAATCGGTTTAGGCACGGAAATCACGGTTTTGCTTCCTTTTTCCCCAAAAGCAACCTCGTGAACGATTTCTTCTGCCTAAAGAAAGGAAGTATTATTATGCGAAAATTCACCATTCTCTTTACTCTCTTTGTCCTTCTTTTTGCATTTAGTTCTTATGCAGAAAATGCAAAAGAACTGACCCAAACCTGGTATGCGGATGTTCCCCGTATCTCTGAAAATGCACTTGATGTTTTAGCGGCACATGATGCAAATGTGCTTTCTTCCGAAATGGAAAGCTATGCTCTCACGCGTGCCGGCTCTTTTTCAGACACCATTTCTTTTGCTTCCGGCGAAGAACAGCTCCGAAAGATTAAGCTTAAAGAAATGGAAGCTCGACTGAATCAAAATATCATCTATGCAGAAACAACCGCTTTCATTCAGGATGCGGCTTATGTTGAAGAAGGCATCTTGCTCACGGTTTATGAATGGACCTTCTGCGACTACGATGATTTAAGTGATACTACCTATTTTGTCGACACCATGGGCTTTGGCACGGAACACAAAATGCTCTTTGCCCGTGAAAACGGACAATTGGTACTTGTTAAAGATGCTTACGATGAAGGTGCGCTGACGGGGATGCGTTCTTCCTGCTTCTATGAGTTCTATGACGAATCCGTTGAAGAAGCCCAAAGCCGTCTTTCTTTAATCAACACGGAAGAAGCAGAAGACGATCGTCAACTGATGTACACGCGCTTTGAAGGCTACAATACCGATGCTGTTGCGGCATATGCCGACACCTATTGGAGCAATTACAATCCCGCATATCCCAGCTATGCTAATTCCGGCGGCGACTGCGCCAACTTCACCAGCCAGTCCATTCATGCCGGCGGCATGCCCACAGACGGTTCTTGGTATTCCGGTGCCTATGCCTGGATCAATGCAGGCGGTCTTCGTACTTATATGTCCAACGCCCGTGGCGAGCGCATGGACGGACCTTGGGATGCACATATCTATAAAGGCAGTCCCGTATTCTATGACTGGACAAGCGACGGCATCATCGACCATGCCACCATCTGTGTCGGCTTCAATGCCGCAGGCACACCCGTTATCGACTCCCACACTGCCAACAAATACCGTGTCAACTGGAATTACGGTTACAGCAACACTTCCTACAGCACCGTTAAGCTGACCGAACGGCAGGATGGCACCAATGTTGTTATCACCGACAATTGTGCATCCTCCATCAGCTTTTACGACGGTTGTTCCATTGAAAGCTTATATATTGATGGTTGGATGGCAACCTCCCGTTTCCATTTCCGTCATGCGGCGCTTCATTTAAGATGCGTTGAAACCGGTGAGGTCATGTCCTTTCATCCGGACGCCTTCACCCCCGTTCCCGGGGATGCTTCCGCCATCATGGCAACGGTTCCAAACTCTATCTCCTGTTGCCGATTCACCTTCCGCCTTCCCCGCAACACCACAGAGCGTTTCATGCTCAACGCAGGACATCATTATACCGTTTGGGTTGATGCTTGGGATGAAAATTATACCATCGGTCATCGTTTGACACTGCTGGACAGCAATGCCCAGTACGGCCCCACAGAAATGACCTTCACTTATCACCCTTCCGATGAAAGCTCCATTTCTGCTTTTTATAAAGATGGTGACACTGTGACGGGATTAAACGCGTCCGGCTGGTTCACTTCCGGTCTTTTCCGCCCCACACATGGTTATTTATGGGTAAAGGATACGGTCACCGGCATACAAAAAAAATTTCCTTTGAATTACAATGTGGTTCCTCAAGATGCCGCCGCCATCATGGCGCTGACACCCTCTCTCGGTTGTGCCCGTTGGGATATTACCTGGCCTCAATCTCCCGAAGATACTACGTGGATGATTAAAGGTCGCACATATGAAGTCTGGATTGACCATTGGAACGATGATCAGTCGGCAGGCACAAGAAACCGTATGTTCGATGCCGACGGTAACGATCACACGGATCATGTTACCGTTATTTGGAACGGCACTTCCGGGCCTCTGGTTTCTACGCCTTCATCTTCTATCTATACAGGCAAAGCACAATTTCCCACCATCCAAGTGACCGGACCTACCGAATACACAATATCCTATGGTACGTCTGAAAATTACGGCTATACGGCAACCAATACCGGTGCCCTTGAAAGCCTTGCCATGACCAACGTCGGCACAACCACCGTGTATTATAAAATCGAGGCAGAAAACCATGAAACCATCACCGGCTCTTTCCCCTACACGATTGAAAAAGCCGTTGGTGCACTTATCCTTTCCAAAGACAGTGTAACGCTTTCGGGTGAGCCATCCGATTGCACGATTTCTGCCGTTGGTACGATTTCCGCAGCCTCTGCAAACAACAGTGTATGCTCTGCCATATACATTGATGGAAAGCTGATTATTGTCCCCGGAAGAGAAGTCGGCAACACAACAATCACGGTTCATGCGACCGCCACCGACAACACCACCGAGGCAACACAAACCATCACCGTTACCAATCGTGTCGCCGCTCCCCAAGAAACACTGTCCATCATTCCGGTGACAGAAGAAGCTTCTTCCGGAAAAAGCACATTTTCTGCCGTTATCAAAAACAATGAAGCTACCGCACATAATAACAACCGTGTATCCGTTGCGGCTTACGATGCCGACGGTCGCTTCATCGGCATGACCAAGCTTGACGTATCCGTCGGCGCCAACGACTTGTCCGAGATTTACGGTGAGATTCCCGTGACCGCTCACAGCTTGGCTTACTTTGTTTGGCAGAACAACACAATGAAGCCCCTGGGCACTGCCAAGCGCAGAAATTTGCATTAAAAAAACTGTTATTCAATATTAAAGCGGGTGTAACAGAACTGTAACATTCATCATTTATAATGATAGTGTAAGAAAATCATGAAGAAAGGAGATGCTGTTATGAAAAGATTTTTTGCCTTGGTTGTATGTTTGTTGTGCTTATTTTGCATGACAGTGTCTTCCTTTGCTTATCCCCCTTCCGTTATTCCTTATGATTACGGAACATCTTCTTCTCTTTTGGTCATCAAAAAGCCGGAGGTGCAGAATTCCGCCAGCACCAAAAAAGTTTATCCCTTGTCAGGTGTGAGTGCTTCCTCTTCTGTTATCACGGTTTATACATATGATGAGCAAAGCGGCGTCTATGTCCCCATGAAGAATTCCGAAGGTGTTGTCCTTTCCAGTACCGTTGGTTATTCCGGATTGTTCGGATTCAACGTAACCTTAAACGAAGGGGTCAACAAGCTGATGGTTCGTGCCGACTATATCGACGGCAGTTGTCAGAACGTGTATATCACCATCAAGCTATTGGATACGGTTTGGGTCAACAACATCCGTTCCATCGTTCGCGGCTTCTCCTTGGGGCTGTAAAAAATCCAAAAATTATTTGAGAAGGGGATGTAAAAAAAGGCACGGACCGTTTCATGGCAGAAATAAAGCATTTATTCGCTTTATAAAACAATTATTCGCTTTATAAAACAATTATTCGCTTTATAAAACAATTATTTATCTAAAAAATATTGTTTTTGGTAGAAATCCGCATTTTTTGCGGATTTCTCTTTACTTGATGCCATGAAACTACGCGCGAACGAACGCCCAGACG
>JAFPCL010000132.1 GCA_017390225.1 Clostridia bacterium | reverse complement strand
AGGGAAGGACCCGCGTGTCCTTCCGTGTTTCTGCATGTGCGGCAAAGATTTTAAAAAAGGAACGACACGCGGGTCGTTCCGTACAAGATTTTTAAGAGGTAGGACCAATCGGAGCTTGTTCCGCGGTGGCTGATTTGCGGGAAGCGAAACAGGTATAATCGGGCGATTCGTGAATCGCCCCTACGATTTACCCCATCATACAATCAAAGCTTTGCGCGAAAAACGCAAAGCTACCGAAACTCCACACTCCACTCTTCACACTCCAAACTAATTCTGCCTCTGCATGGGTCGTTCCGTACAGAGGATTTTCAGAGGAAGGAACAATCGAAGATTGTTCCGTGGTGGTTGATTCGGGGATGGGAGGAAACCGAAACGTAGGGCGTGCCGTTTTGCGGTTTTGCACCGTGATGGTCTTTGTGTTTTTTGTTCTGCATATCTTATAAAATAATTGACAAAAAGAAAAAAGTGCGATATATTTATAGAATAAGGAGGGATGAGCCGTGAAAGCTTTATGGGGATTTTTAACGTGCATAGATATGATATGCGTGTATCGTCTTATCATTGCAGGACTTTGCGGCGTGCTGATTGGTTGGGAGCGGCGGCATCGAAGCAAGGAGGCAGGCGTTCGCACCCACTGCATTGTGGCCTGTGCTTCGGCACTCATGATGATTGTGTCCAAATACGGTTTTTTCGATCTTTTGGACAGCGGCTTATTTCCCGGAACGGAAGTGAAGCTGGATCCTTCGCGTATGGCACAGGGCATCGTCACGGGCATCGGCTTTTTAGGTGCCGGGATGATCTTTATCAATAAAAACGTCGTCAAGGGACTGACCACGGCGGCAGGCATCTGGGCAACCTCGGGCATCGGTATGGCGATTGGCGCAGGGATGTATTTTGTGGGACTGAGCATGACGGCGCTTCTCTTATTTATTCAGTATGCGCTTCGGACGCCTTTGTTTGTGTTCCACACCGCAAAGATTCACACACTGCATGTTTCCGCAGGAGAGGAAGCTTTCCCGGACGGCTACGGCGATTTTTTGCGGTCGTATATGGATTCTTTACATATCACGGTTACGGATATCAGCCTTAAAAAGAAAAAAGACGTCGGCATTACCGATTATTTGTTAACCATCGAAGTGCCGGGAAAGGTCACGGAAGAAGAAATTGCCCGCGGCATTTCCTATGATATATCCATCCGCAGCAATGGCTGACGGACAAGTAGGGCGCACCGACCTCGGTGCGCCGTTTTGCGGTTTTGGTGAAATAAACGGGAATTGTGTTTTTTTAATGGGAAACAAAAGAATAAATAATAATAGATAATAAATACGGTATGTTGTATTATGCACAAATGTTATCGTAGGGCAGGGGCTTGCTCCTGCCGTATATCCGCAAGTACGGCGAAAAATTGCAGGGAAGGCACGCTCGCATGGGTCGTGCCCTACTTTTTTTGGTAGAAACAATCGGAGATTGTTCCGAGATGGATGATTCGAGGAATGGAGAAAAACAAAAGCAGGGCGTGCCAATCTCGGCACGCCGTTTTTACGTTTTTTTCAAAATAAATGGGATTTGTATTTAGTTCTGCTCCTCCACCGCGCGGATCAGCTCTGCTTGTGAGCCGCTCCAGCGGCTGAGCTTGCCGACGGGGCGGTATTCGATATCATAAGTTTTTTGTCCCAGTCCCAGTGCCGCACAGGTGTTGGGCGGCAGGTCGAGGGCGGCGGTTTGGTTGTATTTATTGCCCACGCCGAAATTGCCGAAGTCGGCAACGATGGCGTAGCAAGTCGCACCATTGGCGGGATTGCGAACTTCTAAGATTGTGCCGTAGCCACCGGCAAGCTCGGGATAATTGGCATAGGCTTCCGCCGTGCCTTTCACGCAGTAGGAGGGGACAGCCACATGGCAACCGTCAATCACACGGTAGCTGGGGCTTCCGTTCCCCCAAGCACAGCCGCTCCAGGCGCAAAGTCCGTTGTCATCGCCGTTGTAGCCGTAGGTGGTGGCTTTCCAGCCGGTAACCCACGGAATATCGTCCAAGGATTCAATGGGGATGCTGAGGCTGTCGGTGCGGATAAAGCCGCAGGAGGTAGCCGTTTTCACATAGCACCAGCGGATCCCGTCGATTTCATATTTTTCGCCGAGAAGTAGCACTTCGGTATTGGCAGTCAGCTCTGCCATCACGGGGAAATCATCTGCCGCGCCATATCGCAGTTGTCCTGCAGTTTTTACTGTGGCGGTGCGCTCGCGCAGGGGCTTTTGCGGCACAAAAGTAAATTTTTGCGTTGCTTCGCCGTTTTCTGTTTCACGCATCAAGCTTTTTCCCAAGACACTGCCGTCGGAAAAGCGAAGAAGAAACGTGCCGTCCGCTTGCTGTTCGATTTTGATGGGTGTGGGGGCATCGGTGAAGGTCATCGAAGAACCCACGGTCAGCCCTTTTTCGCTGATTAAACTATAGATATAGCTGTTGCCGTCATCATCGGTTTGCACGTGAAAGCGCCCGAACAGCGGATGGGCATCATCGGAAAGGGTGAGTGTGGTGGTATCCGTCAGCCCGTGTTCCGACAGGGTGACGGTTTGTTTGTCATCGGTTAAAATAGAATATATGCCGCTTTCGATAAAACCACCGATGGCGGCATTTTCCTTGGGCACAAGTGCCGTTTTGGGGCGTATCATCGGATGGGCGGCGGCAGATGTCGGCATCAGCCCTGCCACGGAATGCCACAAAAGCAGGGATAGAGCTTCTGCAGACGGGGGAAGTTCTCTTTTGAGGGACAGTGCATCGGCTTTAGAAAGTGTCACATCTTCGGTTTTGGCAGAAATCATGCGACCGTCGGCATCATAGAAGCCGTAAATCAGCTTTGCCGCACCTTCTAAATTACCGGCACTGATTGTAAATTCTACCTCTGCCGTGTTGTTCCGATAAATCGTTTGGGAAGTCACGTTCCCTTGGGTGCCTTCCCATTCCACAGCCACACCCATGGGGCGCATACCTGCTGTTTGGTGCGCGGCTTTCACCCAAGTGCCGTCTTTTTTCATATAGGCAATGTGTCCGGTGTGCGGATAATCTGTATCGACAGCCCCCCAATTGGTGTAGGAAGCAGTTGCGCCGCTTTCCCAAGAAAAGCTACCGAAGGAATCGTTCATGCCGATATAGTAGCCCTCCTGCTTTCCTGCCTGTACGGCACGGGCGAGTGCCGCATTTTGGGACGGTGCGCAAGGCTCTGCCAATCTGCCACCGATATGCAAAGAAAACGCCTTTGCCGCATCATAGCTCATGGAAGCATCAAAGATTGCAAAGGTCTTGCCCCCGTCGGTGACGGTAGTTACTGCCTTTTGCGGAAAATCATAGCAAAGAATCAGCCCGTGTGCGTTTTTATTGGCACGGGTGGATGCAAAAGTGATGCCGGAAATCGTAGAGAAGAGTTTGCCGTTTTGCGCCCAAAAGCTGTCTGTGCCAAGGGCTTTGAGTTTGGCAAGAAGGGGCATATTTTCACCTTCGGGAATGAGTGTGCCGCCCAAAGCGCTAGCTACAAGCTCTGCCGTACGTTTTGTGAAAGTGCCTTCATAGCGCACATAGATTTTATCGCCCAAAACGAAGCTTTCTATCGGGGTGTAGAAATCATCCCGCACCTCTAAAATAAAGCCGGCGGTCATTCCTTGGGGATTTTCTGCGCCGTTATCATTGAGGGCGCTGTCATAATCCCTGTAGACCATCAGATAATCTTCTCGGTACTCATAATTATTCGGCTCTCCGATGTAACAGCGAAGTGTATTGCTCATTGCCGTGCCGTCGAGCCAGCGGAACGAGCCTTCTTCTTCGATATCATCGCCGCCCACCCAATAGGAAAAGCAGGCGTTGTCTTTGACTACCGTGTGGATGGCATCCTGCGTGGCGGTGTCGGGAATGATGGCAAGCCGTCCGCCGAGCATCTCTGCCATGGCTTTTGCTCCTTGCCAAGGCATCACCGTGTTAATGGCGTAAAATCGACTGCCGTTATGCGTGGCATATTTTTCGGGCAGTGTGCTTTTGGCATATTTAAAGATGATACCGGCGTTGGCGACCGACCCGAAAGAGAACTTTCCGTTTTTTAAAATATAGCCGTCTTGCAAACGAAAGGCATCGCATTCGGCATCTAAAAGCAGTGCTTTGATGAGTGCTTCATCCATGTCCTGCATGGTGGCAAGCTCCGCCGCCATGGTGCTTTGAAGGGAAGATGCCTTTTCATCGGTCAGCACTTCATCGATGAGGGCAAACAAATAGCCGCCATGCTTTGCGGTTTTAGAAGGGGCAAGATCCACAGCTTCCAAAATAAAGCCGCGACGGGTGCTGTCCTCTGTAGTCGCTTTTATTGTGCCGCTTGCATCGATGCATTTTTGCCCGGCAACCCAATAGCTTTGCATGGTGCCGCTTGTCAGTGCATCCGTCAAAAAGGCTTGCACCGCAGGGGTGTTCACGTTTGCCGGCATCAGCTTTTCTTTTTCTGCAAAGGCTTGCACCTCTGCCCACGTATAGCCCTGATTGTATACATAATATTTATGCCCGCTTGTTTTGACGGCGAAGGCGTGCTCTGCCTTTGCCTTCACGGTAAAGGCGGTGTCGACCATGGAGTAGGTTGTGCCGTTTCCCGAGGTGTAGCGCATATGCATCGTGTGGGTGCCGACGGGAAAGTGCTTGGCAGGGATGGAAAAGCGAAAGCCTTCGCTTCCCGTGGGATAGCCGAAGAGAGTCGAACACCATATGCCCCGACTTGTTAAAATTCCGCCTATACGGTTTGTCGGCACGGGCAGGGCGTCAGCCCGGCCCATCCCTTTCGCACCGCATATCCGAAATTTTTCCATGGCGTCGGGGTTCTT
>JAFPCL010000131.1 GCA_017390225.1 Clostridia bacterium | reverse complement strand
GGATTTGCCGACATATCCCCCGGCTTGGTCATGGTCATGCTTTGCAGTGCCGTTCCTGTTTCGATTCCGGAAAGAGAAAGTGCCGCATGATATTGAATACGGAAGGTCGCTCCGCAAATCCCTGTGTTGTTCGATAACACCAAAGGAACACGAATACTTGCCCCCGGTTTTGCCAATCCGCCACCAACAGAAATCATAGGCGCATCCGTATTCCCTTTGACGGTAATACTGCCACTGTTCATACGAAGTGATACCGGATTTAAAATTCCGTCAACCACATCGCCTTCTGCATAAGAAATTTCGACAGGGTATACCCCCGGCGTGGTCGGTGCTGCAAAGGTCAAAACAGCGATGCTTCCGTTGGTGCTATCCTCTTCTAAACCGTCAAATACCAAATTGAAGGGATTTGCCGACATATCCCCCGGCTTGGTCATGGTCATGCTTTGCAGTGCCGTTCCTGTTTCGATTCCGGAAAGAGAAAGTGCCGCATGATATTGAATACGGAAGGTCGCTCCGCAAATCCCCGTGTTGCCCGAAAGCATCAGCGGAATTTTCACACTCGCTCCTGCTTCTGTTTCCCTGCTTTCGACTGTAAGCACAGCTTGTGCAAAGCTCACTGCCGCCGAGCAGGATAGCAAAACAAATACAATCAATCCAAGAATTATCTTTTTTCCATGTTTCACAAAAATCACCTCCCCTTATTCTTCGATAGTTATCCGTCCGCTTTCTATTTGCAAAGCAATGCTTTGCAATGCATTATCCACTACATCTCCTGCCGTATAGGTTAAAGATATGGGATATTCGCCCGGTTTTGCCGTTTCGGAAATGATAAAGTCCATCATCAGAATTGTGCCATCCTGAATATTATCCGGCAAAATCTCCAATCCGTCCCAAACAAACCGTGTGCCGCTTGTCAATTGCCGCGATGTTGTCAGATCCAGCACATCCTTTACGGCATCTCCGTTTTGAACACTTTTAAGCACGCAAATTTCTTCATCAAAATGGGCAGTCAGTACCATGCCCAGAATGCCCGGATTATTTTTCACCCGAACGGCAACTTGCACCGTGTCGCCCGGTCGTCCCTTTACACTGTCTACCATAAGAATCGGCGATACATCGAGAGATTCACTTTCTTCTTTTTTATGTCCTTTATTGCCGCCCGTACTGTCCTTTGCAGGTTCATGAATGACATCTTTTTCTGCTTCCAGAGCAAAGTTTTCCTGATATTTGCAAAAACGCGTGAATATCGCCGCCGCTTCACACCGTTTGGCATAGTCTTGCGGTGCTATTTTTTTCGGCGATACCCCCGTGAGGATTTCATGCTTCACTGCCCAGGCAATGGCTTGCACTGCATACGGGCTAATCTGCTCTGCATCCTCATAAGTCAAAGCTGTGGAATCTTCTTCCGTCACCTGTTGTTTATATGCGGCATAGCGATAAAAAATGGTCGCCATTTGTTCTCTTGTTATCAAATCATTGGGAGCAAACACCGATGCACTGTAGCCGCTGACAATATTTTGAGCATATCCCCAGGCAACAGCATCACGATAATATGCCTCTTTGGGAACATCCGAAAAGTCCGCATGCTCAGCCATTGGCTCTCCTTCCATGCGCCACAGGATTGTGACGAGCATTGCCCGTGTCATGTTTTCTTGCGGTGAAAAAATCCGATCCCCTGTTCCTTGCATCAATCCTTCATTTTTCACAAAGGCAACATCCATATAAAACCAATCGCTTTCCGATACATCGGAAAAAAGAGCTTCATCCTCTTCGTGATTCTCGGAAAATGCCGCCATAAATAACGATGCCGTTACAACGATCAAAAGAAACAACAGCATCCATTTTTTCTTATTTGACAAACAAACCCCCTCCTTTATAAATACTTATACAAAATATAACACATTTGTGTTCAATTGTCAACATATGTATTCAATCCATTTTTCAATCTCCTGTAAAATACTATAGCCGAAAAGAGTTGAACACCATATGGGGTTCAATTCCCTTCGGCTATAGGAAAGGAGTTGATTTACATGTTGGATCCCATCATC
>JAFPCL010000130.1 GCA_017390225.1 Clostridia bacterium | reverse complement strand
TTGGCAGAAACAGAATCTCCGTAAACCACATTGGTAAGCGTAATTGTTCCTGCGCCGACGGTCGTGCCGTCATAGATTTTATTATCGACATTCACCTTATAGTCTAAAGTTTTAGCGGTAATATCCGCTTTTCCCGTTGCCGCAGAAGAAACGGTATAATTTCCGGCAGACGCACCACTGAGTGTAATGCCTTTTGCAGACACGGTTTTCCCTGTCCCGACGTTTTTGTTATCAAATGCATAGGATGTAGCAGATGCCGTCACCGCATCACCGCTCACAACCCCTGTTAATAAAATTTCCCCACTGCCATCGGTCGTGCCATCATAAACCTTGTGGTTTGCCTGTACGCTCGGCACCAGTGGTTTTGGTGTGATTACAAGCTTGCCGGGAACATAGGTAAGCTCATATTGATCTGTCACATCCTCCGTATGGTCTGCATTCAAAAATCTTGCATCATACGGAATAATCTGTCCGTTATCCGTCACATTTGTCGTTGATGTCTTATATTTAGCACTGTAGAGCACATGATATTCCCCTACACCGATGGCTCCACAGCTTGTATGTGCCGTATTAATCGAAGACCCGTAAACGATGGTTTGATTATTTGCCGTCACAGTCACCGGTGCTTTATACACCGTGATATCCGTTTTTCCTTCATGAATCTGATGCGTTTCGTCCACGTACACCTTCCAATAAAGTGTTGTCGTACCGACTTTTTTGCGTGTAACCTCAATTAAATCAATGATTTCGCCATCCTTTTCCACTTTAGCGGTGTACCCGTAATCCTTCGTTGTTCCGTAATAAACCGTCCCCACATTCGTGTAGGACACGACCATCAATCCCCAAAAATCCAAATCAATATATTTACGGTTGATGTTGGCAATACGCACATCCACCATTTTCTGTTCACGGAACACAGGGGTAACAATAATCTCATCGATGATCTCTTTCGGATATTCATCTGTGTCCGCATCATGGAAGCAAAGTGGTTCGCTTTGGTAAATCCCCTGTGTCGGTTCATCATACTGAACAATCTGCGTTTCTGATACTTCCGTTTTTCCTGTATAGTATCTTTTAGCGATCAGAACCTTCTCCAGATAATATCCTTCTGATGCCTTCACCTTGATAATAAAGGGCTTTCTCTGAAACAGTGTTCTGCCCGAAACATATTCCTCTGTTGTCAGATTGGCATTATAGAAATTTACCGTGCCGTTGGTGAATGTTCCGGAAGACAGCTTCCAACCAATGCGAATCCACAGAATATATGCCCCTGATACACCACCACGGCTATTGCCGGCATAAATTGTGATACGCAAGCTTCCGTTGCCCACACCTGCCGCCGCAGCAATCTCATAAATATCCAGTGTAACAGAACACCCTCTGTTTGAGCCAACGGCAAATTCTCTGCCGCTCCAACCGGTAATATCCGACCAGCCACCGACACCGTTACTCTTCCCGACACTCACATAGGATGTGTTTGCATCCGCACCAATTGTATATGTAAGTGTGCGCACTTCGTTGCGCAGTGTCATAAAATCACCGCCACTTGCACATTCTTTTCCATCCACCTTCACATTGGTTACCGCAGAAGGCGTTTTGGGAAGAACAATAAAATAAGTAAAGGCACTCGGCGTACTGTAGTTCCAGCAAAAAATGCGGTAAAGCCCTGCTTCCGTAAATGTAACGGCTTGCTCTTCCGTCATTTGCCAGGTAGCAGAATCCCTTTTGACAACATCCAAACGAGAGTATATCCCCTTATAGCCGGCATCACTCCAATGCGTGTCACTGCCGGATTTATCAATTGCCAAGGTCAAATCACCCAACTCCGTGCCTTCAATGGTGCCGGAAAAGCGAACCGTATCACCGACCACGATTGATTTCATGTTTGCCGTAGGCTTGCCCGCCGGATCATTGACCAAAGTGACCACCTGATCCACGGTAAATGCATCCAATGCGGCGTAGGAGGATATGCACATAAAACTAACCAAAAGCAGCATAACAGATAAAAACAGCACATGAATTTTCATTTTAAAGCCTCCTTTTTTATCTATGCACATAATTTATAATCAATTGTCATGCATTAGTAAATTGATATATAGCACAGTGTTGTTTTGGGCAGATTTGCCGGAGAATTTCCGGCATACATATTACCAAGCCCATATTCCGCATCTAAAAGATAGGATGAACCGGCGACACGCATTGTGACATTGTAAAGAGCGTCTGTTGCGGCAATAAATTCAGGAACCGCACTCCAGAAATCACCGCGGGTTGCGTTGATTTCATCTTGCACTACGGAAGAGTGCATATTAGAAATGGTGTATTCTTCTTCATAGGAAACCGTAAAAAAGGCATCAATTTTATCCTTGGCTTGTTCTCTGTTGCCCTGCTTAACAGTAATATCGACTCTACCATAATAAAGTCCAATGTTTGTACCCACATTCAGTTTTTCTCCTTGGCGAAGATACACACGGAAGGTGACATTAGTGGGAGAATTGGTTTCGATGGATGCATTGTGAGATGCATCGGTAGTCCAAGGCGTGTCAAATTTTAAAATGGAAGAGGATAGAAGATTGACGTTTGTATACTGATTGTCGCCGTATACGGTATTGGTGCCGGTGGTGACATTCATGTTACCGTAGACAACGGTGATGCCATCAATCAAGATATTCACCGAGAAGGTGTCGGTGATTTTTCCCAAAGCATCATAGAAATCTTCGGTACGGGTATAATCGGTTGTTGCCGTGCCAAAAGTGCCATTGCCGTATGTGTAGGTGCATCCGCTCGGAAGTGTAAAGGGAAGAATTTGTTGGATAGCAGTTTGCATGAAAGAGGCTTGTGCCGTGTTGATATAAGGAGAAACACAAGAAACGGTAATTGCACCATACGGAGAAATCGTAGCAGGAACAGAGCAGGTATTGGTCGAAAGAACATAGTTGTCTTTATCCGTGCCGATAAGGTACAGCTCTGTGGCAACGGCATTTCTTTCGCCCGGAAGGGGGCTGTCGAAAGCAAAGTTTTCTGCTTGAAGCGCTACCACATCCTTGCCGATGATTCCGTCTAAATATAATGTGCCGTCATAAATATCGGTCGTTGCATCGTAGGTTTTATTGTTTGCTGTGACATGAGGAATAATGATTTTAGCTGTGATGTCGGCAACACCATTGCCGTGGGATACAATCGTGTAGTTTTTTGCATCTGTCCCCGAAAGAGTAATATTGTTTGCCGTTACGATTTTGTCCATGCCGACATTTTTATCGGCAAAGGTGTAGCTTTCGGCAGTCGCAGAAACAGAATCTCCGCTGATTTTATTGGTAAGCTCAATGCTTCCCACAGCATCGGTGGTGCCGTCATAAACTTTATCGTTGGCATGGACTCTGTAGGACAAGGTCATAGCCGTGATATTCGCTGTCCCCGTAGCAGAAGAAGCGACGAAATAGTTTCCGCTTGATGCCCCGCTTAAAGTAATGCCCAAAGCTGTAACGGTTTTCCCTGTGCCGATATTTTTGCTGTCGAAGGTATAAGATGTTGCTGTCGCCGTCACCGTATCACCACTTACAACCCCTTTAAGAGAAATACTGCCTCCACCGACGGCCGTGCCGTCATAGGTCTTATTATTGGCATTTACCGTGGGCGTAAGTTCTTTTTTATTGATAACAAGCTTTCCCGCTATATAATTAATCTTGTACTGACTTGTCGTATTTTCCGTTCTGTTCGCATTATAGATTGTGGCAGCCGACGGCGTAATGGTTCCATTCGAAGTCACACTCCCGGTTGACGGCGTTAGCGTAACGGCGGTTATCACATGATACATAGCAACGCCACTTGCCATGGCAGAAGTATGTGCCATATCGATAGATGAACCATAGGTAATTGTTTGGTTGTAGGCAATAACATCAATCGGCCTCTGCGTAACAGTAATGGTAAAGCTACCGGTTTTCACCTGATACGTTTCGTCCACATATACGCGCCAATACACCGTCGTGGTACCCACATTTTTTCTTTTGACGCCACTGAGCTGAATCTGCCCGTCACTCTGTGTCACTTTTGCAGTATAACCATAGCTCGTGGACGTTCCATACTGCACCGTACCGGAATTTGCATAAGATACCACCATAATGCCATTGAAATCCAGATCCTCATACACACGATCTATATTGGCAACCGATACCGCCAGTGTTTTTTGCTTCACAAAATACGGCGTTACAATAACTTCATCAACAGATGGCGTAATATAAGAATTGTTCCCCACCGCATGATAGCATATGGATCCACTTTGATATTGACTCTGCGTAGGCGTGCTGTACTGTGTCACATCGGTGTCCGTATAGGTGGTTTTACTCGTGTAGTGCCGCTTGGTGATTACAACCTTTTCCAAATAATAACCTGAACTTGGCTTTGCAGTAATCTTAAAGGGCTTGTTTTGGAATAAAAATGTGCCCGCTGAAGTCGTTGCATATTTTTCATTTGCGTTGTTTGCATTGGCAATGGTGAGTGTTCCGCCGGAATACGACCCCGCCTTGAGTGTCCATCCGACACGAATCCATATGATATACGCACTTGACTTTCCGCCTCTGCCGCTACCGGCATAAATACAAAGACGATACGTTCCGTTGCCCAACTGTGCTTTTTGCATCAAATCAAATATATCAATACTTATGGTCACAACCCGATTGGTTCCCAACCCAGTTTCCTTACCTGCCCAACCTGTAACGTCCGGCCAATTTGTACCTGAATGGTACTCACCAATACTGACATAAGATGTAACCGCATCCCAATTGAGTGTATAGTTCAGTGTAAGCGTATCTTTGCCCGATGCAAAAAAATCTGCACCATTCACCAAACCGCCACCATTGATTTTCACATTGGTTGGAATTCCGGGTTTTTTCGGACGCACCTGGATATATGTCATAGGTCCCGGAACCCCGTAAGACCAGCAGAAAATGCGGTAAAGTCCGGGCTTTTCAAAAGTATACTCCTGACCAACCGACATACTCCAATTTTCATCAGTCGCTGTGACAACACCGAGTCTATTACCCATATGTTCTGAACCGCTATCCGTCCAAATGGTATCATTTCCTGATTTATCACATGCCAAGGTCAAATCTCCCAATTTTTCGCCGACGCAGGTGCCGCTAAACAGCACCGAATCACCCTCAAGAATACTTCCTAAAGAAATGGTAGAAGTAACCGCACCACCGACAACAATACGTGCGCTATTATTTAATGTAAAGGTGGTAATTTCTGCTTGAATACGAATGCCGAAAAGATAAATAAACGACATAAGAAAAATAGAAATCATAACATGGGTTTTTGCTCGTTGCATAGATTACATCTCTCCTTTAAATTTGATTTTTCACCATTGTATCTTTGGTTGCACAATCATGATGTAAAGCTATACGATGAAAATCTATATTTAAAATATAGCACAATTAACTTTTTATAGCAATACTTTTTATAAATTTTAATGATTTTTTTGTTTTCTTGGTAAAAATTTATCTGCTTTCAACGAAAACACAAAATCCTGCTAAAAAATCATCCTTTCTAAACAACACAAAAAAGGAGCCGTATAAAACGACTCCTTTTTATTCGTTAAATAAAACTTATTTTACCAATTCTGCAAGAGCGGTGATTTCTTCTGCAGTGTAGGTAGCTTCGCTTTCTGTGATAACGATCAGTCTGTTGTCGTTATCCCAATGTACGTACTGACCCAGAGCTTCAACGATAGCACGCAGGGGAAGCATGGTGCGGCTGTCGATGATGGATGCAGGAACATCCAGAGCCTTTTCTTCGCCATCAACGGTCAGCTTAGCTTCGTCGATAACGATGGTGATAGCCTTAGCATCTGCAGTGGCCAGAGTAACAGTTCTGGTTTCGCCATCCCAAGCAACTTCTGCACCAACAGATTCAGCCAGGAAACGAACGGGAACCAGAGTACGACCTTCAACAACCTGAGGAACAACGTCCATGGTCTTGATTTCGCCGTTTACGGAAGCTTTCTGGTTATCCAGCTGAAGAACCAGGGGCTTCTTAGCTTCTACGGGAGCTTCAACTTCGGGGCCGGTGACATTTTCGGTCAAACCGGGAGCAATCTTCATCAGCTGTGCAACTTCTGCAGCATTAACAGCTCTGTCGTAAATACGGAATTCATCGTACCAAGCATCCGGAATCGGGTCACCCAGAGAGGAGTAACCGATGTAGTTGTCAGTGGTATCGAATGCACCGAGAGCGGAATCAGCCAGGTTGCTGGGGTTGTTGGTGAACTTATCGTTGGTGCCGATAACTTCGCCGTTCAGATAGAAGGTAGCCAGATCGCCGTTCAGGGTAACGCAGATGTGTGCCCACTGATCGATCAGGTCGAAGCTTTCGGAACGACCAACACTCTGTGCCATGTGGATACCGTCCTGAGTCAGACCCATGGACAGACCCTTATTTCTGTCGGAACCTGCGATCAGGTTCAGTTCTTCAGCACGTTCGGGCATATCGCCTGCACGCATTTCCCAACCCAGATCGAAGAAGGGGCTGATGATGAGGTAGGTGTTTGCACCATTACCGAAGGATACGTAACGAGACCACTGTTCAGCGGACTTAGCCTTTACCCAGAAAGCGATGGTCAAATCTTCGCATTCATCAAGGATAGCTTCGGGAAGAGTAACGTAACCTGCAGCATCCAGCTTCAGAACGCCTTCTTCTGTAGTAGCATCTTCTTCGAGCATACCATCATTCATGTTTGCAGTGCTGTCAATAACACCGACTGCATCGGTCTTATCGAAAGCATAGTACAGCAGCAGACCGTCTGCCAGATCTACTTTTTCTTCTGCGCCGGCAACCGCGCAGGTGATACCGCACAGCATAGAACCTGCAAGCAGTACCGAAAGAACTTTCTTGAACATTTTCTTCAACCTCCAAAATATTGTGATTATTTCACACCCGTATTTTACGGGGTGTAAACATATTATACAAAAATCAGTGCAATTTGTCAACTGTTTTTTGTGGTTTTTATTGTTTTTTCACAAAAACAATTATTCAGCATCGGTTTCTTCCGTAGCGGGAGCTTCTGCTTCGGGTGCAACTTCGGGTGCGGGCAGAAGAGCACGGATGCTCAAGCTGATTTTCTTGGTTTCGAAATTGATATCGGTGATTTGTGCATCCACAACCTGACCGACGGTCAGTTCATCGGAAGGCTTCTTCACACGATAGTTGGCAATCTGAGAAATGTGAATCAGACCTTCAATGCCGGGGATAACCTCAACAAAGGTACCGAAATCCATATTCTTGACAACCTTAACCTGACGAACATCGCCGACATGAAGTTCATTTTCTGCGATGATCCAAGGATTGTCTTCGGGCTTACGATAACCCAAAGAGATACGATCGTTCTTCTGACCGTTTTCGGGATCGGCTCTCTTTGCTTCAATAACGAATACTTCGACCTGATCGCCTTCCTTCATAACGTCTGCAGGATTCTTCACGCGCTGCCAGGACAGTTCGGAAACGTGAACCAGACCCTGTACACCGCCGATATCAACGAATACACCGAAGGGCATAACGCTCTTAACTTCACCGACATACTTCTTACCGACTTCCACTTCGGCCCAGAATGCATCGGAGCGACGCTTGTTTTCTTCTTGCAGAACTGCCTTAACATTACCGACGATTTTTCTGCGTCTTTGTTCCATATTAATGATAATAAAAGGAACCTCTTTACCAACCAAGCTGTCCAAATTCTTCAAATATCTGTCATTGGCAAGAGATGCAGGAACGAAAACAGATACGCCTTCTGAGACAACAATAATGCCGCCGTTGACGGTTGCGGTAACTTTGCCGTGAAGCACGGTTTTGTTCTCATACGCCTCCTCCAATATTTTCCAGCCACGAATGCTGTCCATTTTCTTCTTGGAAAGCGTAACCGTTCCTTCCCCATCATTTACACGTACGACAAAAACGTCGATAACGTCGTCGACTTTCACGATGTCTTCGGGATTCATGGTTGTATCCTCAGACAACTCACCAACGGGAATTACACCGTCAGCCTTAAAGCCGATATCCACAATAACCTCTGTGGGCGTGATCTGAATAACTCTGCCTTGCACGACATCTCCCGTGCGCAGCGGTTTGCAGGTTTCATCAATTGCTGTGGCAAACAGTGCCTCCTCCTGCCCCATTTCCTGCTTAATTTCCTTTTCTTCCATTGTTCTTAGAACCTCCTTTATGATCCAATCCGGTGTTGAAGCACCCGCAGTGATCCCGATGCGAGAACCGTGTAGGTTGTCCGGCAGCTCCGAAGCCACTTGAATGTGGAAGGTTTGCTCGCAGTGCTCCCTGCAGATAGCCGCAAGCTTACAAGTGTTGGAACTGTGCTTTCCACCTATGACGATGCAGACATCGGAATTTTTCGCCAGCGAAGCGGCTTCCGTCTGTCGCAGATTGGTCGCAGAACATATTGTATCAAATAAAAGGGGGTTTTGGCAAGTACTTTTTAAAAATTCTCTAAAAAAATTCCATAAATTTCGATGAATTGTGGTTTGTGCTACAACACATAACGATTTTCGAGGCATTTCATTGGAAATATCTTCTCTTTCGACTTCGGTGGTTCGAATCCATCACCACCCACTCTCAAGGGAGTTTTTTGCGGAAATAGCTCAGTTGATAGAGCACTAGCCTTCCAAGCTGGGGGTCGCGGGTTTGAGCC
>JAFPCL010000129.1 GCA_017390225.1 Clostridia bacterium | reverse complement strand
GCTGTAGGTGATCAGGCTCCTATCTATCCTGTCTTCATCCGTGACGGTGAGGGTAACATTATGTACGAGGATAACAAGGCTGGTCACGACTACTTCGGTAAGGCCCAACGAATTGCTTGCGGCGTCGTAAACAATACCCGAAGTATAATATTCGCCGCTCAGCCCGGAAAAACAAATCGAAAAATAAGGTTCGTCATCTACAAAGCAGATGATGCGATCATCCATGTCACAGATGGTCATTTTCTTGTTGTTCATCGACAAATTCCGATAAGGCACACGAATTTGTGCGGCAGTAGACAGCGTTTCGTTCGCCGTATCTGCAAATAAAATCGTTGTGCTGTAGGGCGCCGCAGAATTATAAACGTAAATACCGACGCCGCGTCCCTTGTCGGTTTCTCCCGATGCGATGCCGCCATAGAGACTTCCGGCATTGGCGGGCGAACGCAAGGAAATCACATTATGAGTTCCGCCTTCTTTGATATGCAAATCAAACGTATATACGGCGTTAATCAGGGGCTGTTTGAAAGCATAGCCCAAGCCTTCGGAAACGTTCCAATCACACATCAGTCTGCCGTTTTCATCCACGGGGGCCGTGCGTTTTGCCGCATGAGCGCCGTTCCAATCGGCATAAATTTGAGCCGCGCTCTTTCCGTCGAAGTCATCTTCGTAGACAGTCACTAAGCTGTTTTTATCATAAGCATAAAAGCTCTGATTTCCAATCAATCGAAGCACGCTGAGGTTATCCAGATACACGGTGGAGTCACGATTCGTGATAGAGAAATTCGAGTTTCTTAAAACCTTCTTGCCGGAGAAGCTTCCCACTTTGGTGCCGTCGGCTTTAAAAATTGTTCCCGATGTGTATTGATCGGCGGACAGATTGCCGAACAAAATATAGGCAAAAAGCTTACCCTCCACTAAGAAGAACATGCGATCATCCATGTCATACACCGACATTTTGGTCATATCTTTGAAATCTACACCTTCGGGATAGGGAATGTAGGAAATACAGGATTTACTTAAAACTTCCTGACTTGCATCGGCAATCACGATTGCCACCTGCCCCGGATGGGTGTTGTCATAGAAATAAAAGCCCACACCGTAGCCTTTGCTGACATCGCTCGGAGCAATGCCACCGAACATATAGCCACCCTGATGATACGTACGCAGGGCTACACAGGCATTCATTCCCGTGCATCCGCTTGCGATTTCAAAATCATAGCGGGCATTGCGATAGGACTGCTTTAAAACGTAGCCCACGCCTTGCGTCAAATCCCAGTTTGCCCAAAGCTGACCCTTTTCGTTGACAGGTGTGACTCTGGCGGCGGCGTGTGCGCCGTCAAAGCGCTGATAGATTTGTGCTTGCGTAGCGCCGTCAAAGTTGTCATTATAGATATCACGGAACGCACTGTCCTCATCGATGGGAAGTGCAATCACGAAATTATCCATATATACGGCAGAGTCGCGGTTGGTGATGCCGATTTTTGAGGTGCGGCGCACACTCTTATTGAATGTGCCGATTTGCGTGCCGCTTCCGTTATAGACAACGCCGTTTCCGAAATAATCGCCGTTTCTGCCGAAAAATTGAATCGCCGCAAAGGGCTTATTCTCCACATAGAACAGCAGGCGGTCGTCAAAGTCATAGACGTCCACAGCCGTGTATTCTTTAAAGTTCACGCCTTCGGGATAGTCGATATAAAAAATGGCAGATTTGCTGAGCACTTCCCCACTGCTGTTGGCAATGACCAGTGCCACCTTTCCGGGGTGGGTGTTGTCATAAAAATAAAATCCGATGCCGTTACCTTCACTCACATCCGTGGAAGCAATGCCGCCGAAGAGCCTACCTGCCTGTGTGTCGGTACGAAGCGCCACACAGCTGTTCATACCGCTGCCGGATGTTTTGATATCGAAGCTATAACGCACATTCATATATGCCTTTTTAAAGGAATAGCCGACACCGCCGGTCATATCCCAATTGGCATACAAGCCCCCGTCAGCCACAACCGTGGTGCGGCTTGCGGCATGGGCACCGTCCCACTCGGCATAAATTTGCGCACTTGTTTTTCCGTCGAAACCGTCACTGTAGATTTTCGCATAGTTTTCCGGATGCGAAAACACATCGGCAAAAGAACAGATGGCGAAACATGTAACAAAAAGCAGTGCCGTCAGACACAAAACAAATATTTTTTTGCGCATAAAAATCTTCCTTTCCTGAAAAAGAAATTCTATTTTTATTATATAATTACATAAAAAAAAGTCAAGAAAAAATGCATACCGAAAAGCTCGATATGCATTTTGTTTTTAGAATTTGCCCGTTGCCTTGAAGAGCATGATAATGACGATCACGGGGGCTACATAGCGAATGATGATGCTGTACATGGCTTTTGCCTTGAAGTGCTTGCCGCCTTCTTCGATTTCCGAAATAATCCACTGGGGCTTTTTCACCCAACCGATCATGATGCAGGTGCCCAAGGAAATAATGGGAAGCATAATATAGTTGCAGAAGAAATCCAAAATATCCAAAATCGTGCCGGTTGTCGCATCCACGGCAAAGGACGGTGGAAGCGGCATGCGGAAGGTAATCAGATTATATCCGAAGCAAACCACAACACCCATGGCGGCAAATGCCACAAATGCAATCCAGGAAACTTGCTTTCTGCTCTTTTTAAACAGTGTCATGCAACCGGCAACCACTGTTTCCATCAGGGAGATACAGGAGGTCAATGCCGCAAACACGACCATAACAAAGAATACAGCACCTGCAATATGCCCTACAACACCCATAGCTTCAAAAATCTTAGGCAATGCCACGAAAATCAATCCGGGACCGGCGCCGGCATCAACGCTACCGGTGAATACAAATGCCGCAGGAATAATCATAAGACCTGCCAAAATTGCCACACCGGAGTCGAAGGCTTCGATTTGAATGACGCTCTTGGTGAGGCTTGTTTCTTTTTTCACATAAGAGCCGTAGGTAATCATAATGCCCATGGCAACACTCAAAGAATAGAAAAGCTGGCACATGGCATCCATAACGATTTTGAAGAAATGCGATACGGTCATGCCGTCGAAATTCGGCACAAAATATTGATACATACCTTCAAAGCCCGTGCGCGTCACACCGGTCACGGGATCGGTGTAGCTTCTGGTGACGGAAAACACGGCAATGCCGATAATCAACAGAATCAAACCCGGCATGATAATTTTAGAGAACTTTTCAATGCCTTTTTCTACGCCCTTATAAACAATCAGCGCTGTTGCCGCAAGGAAAATCAGTGTGTATACAATCGGAGAAACCGGTGAAGCCAAAAACGCACCGAAATAGCCGTCCGTTGCCGTCTGCGCCCCTTGTCCCGTGAAATAGTCGACCATATATTTTAAAATCCATCCGCCGATAACAGCATAATATGCCAAAATCAACGTGGGAACAATCGTAGACAATGCACCTAAAAACTTAAACTTAGACGATGCTGCACCAAATGCCTCAAGCGCAGATTTTCCCGTCTTTCTGCCGATGGCAATATCCGTAATCAAAAGCACAAAGCCGCAAGTGAGTGCCAGCAGAATGTAGATTAAAATAAACAATCCGCCGCCGTTTTGCGCGGCAAGATAAGGAAACCGCCAAATGTTTCCCAAGCCTACGGCAGAACCTGCCGCCGCCAGCACGAAACCGATGGTGCCGGTAAAGGATGCTTTTTTCTTTGTTTGATTATCCATAGAAAATCCTCCGTTTCTTGACATAACTTTTCCTATTATAACATAAATCAAAAAAATTGCAAGCCCTATTTTCTTAAAAAACGCCACCAAAAAAGTACAATCGAAATCCGACTGCACTTTTGTTTTCACTTATGCGAATACACTTTTTAAAAACCCAAGGCTTTCGGGCGCACTTTCCGAAAATTCGCCGATGGGAATCCCTTCAATACTAATACCGCCGTCATACCCGGCTTCCGTCAGTAATTTTTTCAAGGCATAATAATCATAAGCATCCCCGCTTCTCGGATAGAGTCTTTTTTCGGGCTCTGCAATGTGCATATGCCGAATGATATCTATGTTTTCTAAAATCACACTTTCGCTTTCCTTCTCTTTG
The DNA here is from genome assembly GCA_017390225.1 of Clostridia bacterium. Classification (GTDB taxonomy): domain Bacteria; phylum Bacillota; class Clostridia; order CAKSNL01; family HGM11501; genus RGIG1017. The sequence continues at coordinate 2,014 of JAFPCL010000129.1, read as the reverse complement.
ACCATATGAAAAATATCGACCAAAAGCATCACATTCGGATGCCCGATTTTTTTCACCCATGCCGCCCCTTCTCGGGCAGTGTTGATTACATTCGTTTCCGCGCTATTTAAGGGCTCTAAAACGATTGTGATGCCATGGGGCTTTGCACAATCGCCCATAAAACGAATCATGTCTGTTAACTGCTTTTCGCAAGCCATTCTGTCTTCCGTGTCAGGAATATTTCTTTGTCTGCCGCTCCCGAATACGCAGAATGCTACGCCCATCAAGGCGGCGCTTTCTATTGCTTTTCGGATATAGGCAAAAATTGTATCCGTGTCTACATCTTTGCCGCAAAGTCTCATGTCTCCCGGAAATAAATTATTGGTTGCCGATACGGTGATTCCACAAGCATCCATATCCGCTTTGATTTCTTTCACTTCTTCTTCCGAAAGGCTTGCCAAATACGACAAATTCATTTCTATATAGTCTGCCATGCCGCAAACACACTTTGCTTCCTGCGGCGACGCACAAATACCGATTTTCATAAGCAACGCCTCCTATTCGATTTTTCTACATTATATAAGACTCTTTCCAATTTCAGCCAATAGCTCACATCCTTTATTGTAAACCGCCGGCGGCATCGATGCGGGCGGATTGGTTTCAAATGACAGCACGCCGTCAAAACCAATCTCATGCAGTGCCTCGGAAAAGCCCAACCAATCGGACACCCCGAAATAAGGAAGCCAATGAAGATCGGCCGCACCATTGTTGTCATGAATATGAAGCACCCGAAGCTCCTCGCCCACCTCACGCACGGCATCGGTAAGATTTGCCCCTTGATAGACCGCCACATGCCCCGTGTCCAGACAAATTTTAAAGTTGGGATCATCGATTTCTTTCACGAATTTCAAAACCTCACCGGGCGTGCCGATGGAAAATTCGGGCATGGGCATATTCTCTAAGCAGATTGTGACTCCACATTCTTTGGCGACCGACAGAAGCTCGCGCATGAAATCCAAATTGATTTGCCACGTCTGCGCTTCTTTGCCTGTGCCCTTATCCTGAATGCCAAAGGGCATCAAGGCATGCACCACCCAATACTTACAATCGAGCATCGGTGTCATGCGGATGGATTTTTTCATAATCTCCATTCGTTCGGCTCGCTCTTCTTCCGTGCCGTCCTGCGGAGGCCAGCGCCAAGGCCCGTGAATCTGGCTGACAGAAAGTCCTGCCGCTTTGATTTCTTTTAAAAGCGCCGCAAGTTTTGCTTTTGCTTCATTCTCCGGCAAAGTGTAGGCAAAATGCTCCGTTTGCGCCATATCATAATCGATACAAGAAAAACCAAGCTCTTGTAGATGGGTGAATTTATCCTCGCCCCATTTGCCGCGTTCCCAAACGGCGGAACTGATTCCGATTTTCATACCGATCTCCTCCTTTTTTCTTTCATTTTAATCAATCCCAGGCAAATTGTCAATACGATTTGCCATGAAAAAACCATTTTCACGATTAAAATATGCATTTATACATTTTATGTTTTTTTACCTCTTTTTTCACCAAAAACGGGGCAACCCTTGCGCCGTCTTGCTTTCAAAAGTTATCCACACCCCCTCGTTTTTTTGTGGGTTATACCCGTGGATAACGTGGATAAAACCGTGAACAACTTGATTTATCAACGGTTTTAGCCGTGTATTACCTCTGTTTTTTCCAAAAAACCGTGGATAACTCACTTGTATACATAAAATGTATATTGTGCATTTTCACTTCTCTTTTTTGTCAAAATTCTTGCTGTTTTTTACTTTTTGAAAAAAATAATACCGTTTTTTTCACTTTGTGATATTGAAAAATAAACCTACATATGCTATACTTAACTCAACATTAAGAAAGGAGACATGAAATTGATTTGGTTAATTGTATTCGGTATCAGTTTGGTTGTTGAGTTCATGGTTCCCGGTCTCATCAGCATCTGGTTCGCCCTCGGTTCTTTGGTCGCTTATGTTACTTACCTTGTTCATTTGCCTGTTGGCGTGCAAATTGC
>JAFPCL010000128.1 GCA_017390225.1 Clostridia bacterium | reverse complement strand
TGGCCGCCTCGTCAAGAGCGATTTCAATAATACAATCATCCGTAACACCGACCGTATTCAGATAGGCATGATAAAGCTCAAACAACAAAAAAGACTTGCCGCATCTTCTGATTCCGGTGATGACTTTAATCAGCCCGTTATCCTTTTTTGAAATCAGCTTATCCAGATATTTTTTTCTCTCTATAATCATACCCCAATCCTCCTTGCAAAAAATAATTGCGGATAGCCACAGTTTTTTTGTGTCTGCAATAAGTATACCACAAAACAAAGAAACAAGTCAAGTTTTGTACAAAAAAATATTGCGGATAGCCGCAATAATTTTTTGTGATTTTAAAAAGCCGGGACAATTTGCCAAAAACTGTCCTTGTTGTATGGATGGATTTTTTCTGATTCCCGTGCAAAAACTTCTTGTGTTTTATTCCTGTGCCGGTACAAAAATGCCCGGATTATCGGGATTCGTATCTTTAAATCCATTGGATGGATTGGCGCCTTCTATTACACGCAAAATATATATCCCAACATTATCGGGATTTTTGGTATCTTCACTATACATAACAATATGAAGCTTATATTTCACGCCCGTTTCGGTAATGACTTCTTGCGTGCTCTGTATTTTTTCTATCTTTTCTCCGTTTTCATAATCCGTGCTGATTTGACTTGCCGGTGTTCCTTGTATTTTAATTGGTTTATTGTCTATATAACGAAATAAACACGCGATGCACTCCTCCATATTTTCTGTATCATCCAATGCTTTTTTCGAAAAAAGACTTTGCAGTATTTCTTTATCTTCTTGGTTGATTGATTGCACGATGGTGCGAAATACATCTTCTTCTGTATCACTGTCATAAGTTCTCCCAAAAGGAATACAGGCGGTTAAAGAAAAAACGATAAAAGCCAATAAAACCATGATGCGCCATGTTTTTTTCATGCAGCACCCCTCCCCTTCTCCTCACGTTCTGTATTGATACAAATAGCACTTGAGCATCCCATTATAGAGCTTTCGTTTCTTGTCGCTCTTTTTGCCGAAAAACCTCTCAAAGCCTTCGTGGGCGGTGATGACGTTGATTCTCCATTCGGGAAGCTGCAAAAAAGCTTTGCCCATGCCGCGGTAGAGCTCTTCGGCTTCTTTTTTGTCGCCCATGCGCTCGCCGTAGGGCGGATTGCAGATGAGGCAGCCGCCGGGGGTTTTGGAGAAAAACTCCGTGGCATCTCGTTTGGTGATGCGGATGTTTTCTCGCACCCCTGCCAGTGTGCTATTCTTATCCGTGAGGGACACGCAGTTTTTATCTAAATCCGATGCAAAAATCACAAAGTCCACGTCACGGATGTCGGCTTTTGCTCGCTCCTTTTCTTCTTCCCAGATTTCTTTAGGAAGATACGCATGGTGTTCTCCTGCAAACGAACGGGACAGACCCGGGGCGATGTGGCGCGCCCACATGGCGGCTTCGATGGGAATGGTGCCGGAGCCGCAGAAGGGGTCTGCCAAAACTTCTGTTGCACGCCAGCCGGAGAGCATCACAAGGCCTGCGGCGATGGTCTCCCGCAGGGGCGCATCGTTGGATGCCGGGCGATAGCCGCGCTTTCGAAGCCCTGTGCCGGACAAATCGAGCATAATCGTGACTTCATCCTTCATGATGGCGAACTGCACTTGATACAAATCGCCCGTTTCCTGAAACCAATCGATTTTATACTCTTTCTTCATGGATTCCACGATGGCTTTTTTAATAATCGCCTGACAGTCGGACACGGAGAATAATTTAGAGCGCACACTGCCGCCCTTCACGGGAAACTGTGCATCCTTGGGAAGAAAATCTCGCCAGGGAAGCGCTTTTGTGCCTTCAAACAAATCATCAAAGGTTTCCGCATGAAAGCTTCCGACTTTAAATAGCACACGCTCGCCCGTGCGCAAGCGAATATTGGCACGCGCCGCCGCAGATGCGTCGCCCGAAAAGAGCACTCTGCCGTCGGTAACGGTCACATTTTCATAGCCCATAAAGCGAAGCTCCTTCGCTGTGAGGGCTTCGAGTCCAAATAATGTGGGTACAACAAATTCCATGATTTTAAATCCTTTCACTTTCGATATCTTCTATTATATCTTTTTCTTTTCCAAAGTCAAGTTTTTTTGCATAGTGCTTTTCTTTTTTTCATATCATGCACTATGAATAAGAAATATTATTATCTTTTACTTCCCTGCTTGCTTCTTCTGTTTTATGTGCCCGTGCGCCATGTGCTTGCCGACGGACAAACCAAAACCGTCTACATCACCTTCGACGATTGCCCCACCGGCTACACGGAGGAAATTTTAAATACGCTCAAAGAGCACAATGCCGTGGCGACCTTCTTTATCCTGAAAGTATACAGCGACGAGCGACCGGATGTTGTGGAAAAAATCATCGCAGAGGGACACGGCATCGGTCTGCATGGCGTGGGACACAAAAAAGAACAATTTTATCAAACGGAATTTTCGCCCCTGTGGGAAATGGACGAGGTGCGGGTATCTTTGTTTCAGCTGACGGGACAAGAGTTTTATTTGGCACGCACGCCCTTTGGCAGTATGCCTTCCCTGTCCCGCAATCAATATAAACGGCTTCAAAACGGCGGCTATATTCTATGGGACTGGAATGTGGACACCGCCGATGCCATCGGTGCCTCCGTATCAACAGAAAAAATCATCCGCCGCACCGTCACAGGCATTGTGCGAGAAGAAACCCCCGTGATTTTGATGCACAACATGCGCGCTTCTGCAATCGCTCTGCCTGCCATTTTGGACTTTATCGACCGCCAAGGCTATGAAACGGGGCTTCTTTCGGAATGCCCGAAAAAGCCCATTTGCTTTATTGATCCGTGATTTTCAAAATGACAATCGTTCTATCTAATTTTTTTGCCGCAAACGGCATTTTATTTACATGCTTCAAAACATCCTGCAAATCCACAAAAAATTCTTTACAAACTGCCCGCCTCTGTGCTATACTGAATTCGTATACTACAAGGGGGGATTTTTGTGAAAAAATATGTAATTCCACTTTTAATTTTGATCTTTTCTTGCTGTTTTTCTTTGGCGGCATTTGCCTATGTCAACCCTGTCTTTTCCCTGCCCGGGGGGAGCTATGAGGGGGCATCTGTGCTTTCTCTTTCTCTGCCCGACAATGCAGACAAAGACACAAAGATATACTACACGTTAAACGGCGACGAGCCGACGACGGCATCGAGCGAATACGTGTCACCCCTCACGGTTTTAAAGGAAGGCGACAGCTGTGTGGTGCGCGCTGCCTGCTACGGGAAGGACGGCGAGCTTTTGGGGCGCATTAAGACCCACACCTATTTCAAAGCCCGCAAGCGCACCGCCCGTGTGGTCTGTCTGACCACCGATAACAAAAATCTTTACGATAAGAAAATCGGCATTTTGGAGAACCCCGACAAGAGCGGTAAGGACTGGGAACGCCCCGTGCATGTGGAAATTTATAATGCTTCCGGCACACTTCTTTTGGCGCAGAATGCCGGCATCCGTGTGTTCGGCGGCTCTTCTCGGATTCATGATATGGTTTCCTTCCGCCTGATTGCCAGAAAAGACGGCTATTATGATGAAACCAAATACAACGGCTCTAAAAACTTCAAGGGCAATCTTTTAAATCGCCCCTACATGGCAGGCAAGGACAAGGGCGAAATGCAGGATAAGTTTGCACGCCTTGTGCTTCGCAACGGTGGCAACGATTCCTTGGGTGGGCTGAATTGCGATCCGCAAAACGTGAATTTTCTTCGTGACGGCACTGCCAACAACTTTTTATCCCTTGTTGCCCCCAAGGTTGCCGCACAATATTCCGTGTTTGTCACGGTCTACTTAAACGGCAAATACTACGGCGTTTTGGATATGAAGGACGATATCGGCGACGACTATTTTGCCGACACCTATGATTTGGCAGAAAAAGATGATGTGGTCATTATTAAATCCGAGCTGGATACAAGCCGCAAGTGCGACGAGCATAAATCCGGCGACTATTGCCGCTACTGTGGTGTTTGGTTCTATTACGAAGTGGACAACGGCGAGGATTCGGATTTAGAGGACTGGACAAAGCTCTGCACTACCATGCTTTCCGCGTCCGATGCCGACCATGATGCCGCTTTCTCTGCACTTTCCGAAAAGATGGATATAGACAGCTTCATGCAGTATATGGCAGTCAATCTGTATCTTGCCAACACCGACTGGCCTCACAACAACGTGCGCCTGTGGCGCTATAAGGGAGTAGCCCAGCCGGGCAACGAATATTCCGACGGCAAGTGGCGCTTTGCCGCCCGTGACATGGATTTCTGCTTTGGGCGCTATGAAGCCAAACTCTCTTCGGATTTGTACTCCCTTGCCGACACCGACACCTTCCGCTATGTGCTTTCGAACTATGTGCCCGAGCTTTCGATCAAGAGGGCATATCCCGATTCTTTATATCTGCAAGGACTTTTCGATTTCTGCCTGAAAAACGACGGCTTCCGCACCCGCTTTATCGCCTACTGTAAATCGATTGCTTCTCCCCGCAGCAGAATGCGCCTTGCCAATGTGTTTACATCGGGCATGACACAGCTTCAAAATGAAGTACCTCAAATGATTGATTTCTATCAGCCGAAAAACTACACCATGGCAACCTGGCAAACCGCGGTCAATGCTTCCTTGGACTTTATCCACACACGCAGTAGCTATTTTCTTGAAGATTTGACGGAAGCCATGGGCTATTATGAATAAAAAAAACGGCGTGCCGAGACCCTGCACGCCCTACGTTTCGATTTCCTTTCATCCCCGAATCAACCACCACGGAACAATCTCCGATTGTTCCTACCAAAAAAAGTACGGCACGACCCATGTGTCGTGCCTACCTCGCAATTTTTCTCTATCCTCTAAAGGCGTACCGAGACCCTGCACGCCCTACGATTCTTTTTTTAAAGCCAGCAGATATTCTATATTGCCGTCGCCACCGGTAATGGGCGACACGCACACGCCGATTTTTTCAAAACCTAAGCTCTCAGAAAAAGCGATGATATCATTTTTTACGGCTTCCCGTGTTTTCTCGTCACGGACGATGCCTTTTTTATTTAGTGCTTTTTTCCCTGCTTCAAATTGTGGCTTGATAAGAAGCACCCCTATGGCGTTTTCCGCCAACAATTCTTTCAGTTTGGGAAGGATTTGCTTGAGTGAAAT
>JAFPCL010000127.1 GCA_017390225.1 Clostridia bacterium | reverse complement strand
GGTGTTCTTTAGCGGAAATGACCAAAAAAAGTGTGGAAACGGTGGAGATTTGAAAAAAAGTTACAATTAAATCGTAAAAAAATTGTTGACACCGCTTTTTATATTATGATAAAATGAAAAAAGTAATAGGAGGGTGTCATTTATGCGAAAAATGGAAACTTGTATGGTTTTGACTTTTTTACTTGTCTTCACTATTGGTTTGTCTGCCATGGCGAAGCAAACCGATGGCGCACTGTCGGGCAATATTTTAAATGGCGGTCTGGCGGCAGTACAAAACGGTGAAATGATTTTCGTCAATGAAAGTCACGGCGACGCCTTATATAAAGGAGAAGAGCTTCTCTATGCGGCGCCTGTGTCTTATCTGAACGTGAAAGATGATGATATTTATTTTATATCGGAAGGCGATATTTTCCGTATGGATGCCGATCGGGCGGCTATGCTTCTTTATGCAGGCGAATGTTCCAATCTGCTTTTGCATGAGAATCGAATGTATTTCATAGAAAACAAAAAAATCATGTGGTTGGATGAAGAGGGCAAAAGCGGAACCTTGGCTTTTCATGAAGCAGAAAAATTCATGCTTCTTCCCAAAGGCGTTTTATATGAAACCAAAGAGCTGACGGACATGGATGGCTTTGCATACATGGCAAACAAATTGTATTTTAACGATACATTGCTGACAGACTGTGCAAAAAGCTGGGACACCGACGGGCAATCTGTTTATTATGCCGACACCCAAGGTATCTGTTCCTATGACCTTGAAACGGGAGAAACAAAGCTTTTAAAAGAAGGAAATTTTGCCAATCTGATTTATTACGATGCCTATTTGTACTATATTGATATGGCAGATAAGAATTATCCCATTTGGACATGGTATTTAGAGGATGACATTGCCACGGCAACGGATTTCACCATGGTCAGTGCTTTTAATGTCACGCCGCACGGGCTTTTGGTGCAGGAGGCGGCAAAGGAAAATGTCGTCAGTGAGCGGCAGGACGAAAGCATTCGCCTGATGGCGGCGCATCAGCCTGTTTCCAATGCTATGGTCACGACCTATGCCACCGAGCAGGCGTTGTTTGTGATGGACTGCCTGAATATTTCCCAGGGCATGAACGGCAGTTACAGCCATATGGGTACATACGCCATCGACTTTCCCGGCAGAGACACAGGCATCGACCCTGTATACACGCCTTTTTCGGGCACAATCAAAGCTAAATATTCCAACGGCAACACCATATGGTTTCAAAGCAATCAGCCGGTACAATATGCCGACGGCACCGTGGACTATATGGTGCTGATGATGGTGCATGATAACGACACCTCCGACCTGTGGGTTGGTCGCTCCATTCCGCAGTGGACACATTTCTATTCCGAGGGCACGGCAGGCAATGCCACAGGCAATCATATTCACTTGGAATGTGGCAGAGGAACCTTCTACGATCCCTACGGCAATGGACAAAGCTGGTATAAAAACGGCTATGGTGTCTGGATGATTTATAATGCGGTACAGCCGCCGGATTGCTTGGCACTGAAAAAATCCACGGTAATCTACACGACATACGGATATAATTGGCGTTATGCCAAGGAGCAGGAATTCCGTGCTTGCCTGGATATGCCGACAGAGAACAGCGCGGAGACCGAGGCAACCATGGAAATTAAAGGCTGGGCGATTTATCGGGACTACATGAAAAAGATGACCTATTCCATTGACGGCGGTCCACAGATTCCCTTGACACTATATCGCAGAAGCGACGTTGCTTCTGCCTATGGGGACTATCCTTCCACCAACAACAGCTTTTCGGGTGTGGCAGATATTTCTGCTTTAAATAACGGCAACCACACACTGAAAATTATCGCTACCGACACGCAAAACGCAACCCACACGGTAGCAAATATCACCTTCGTGGTCAAAAAGCATCCGTCGCAGTCGTTGGTTTTCACGCCGAAGGGGGATGCACTTTCCGTCGCGGGCAGTTTGACTGTGGAAAGAGAGAGCTTTACATCGCATCTTCGCATAGACGGAAAGCACTTTGCCTTAAAGGTCGGAGCAGACGGACAGGTAAATCAGACCATCGATATCGGGGATTTGCAGATTGGCTTCCATGAAGTCACCGTGGTCACCGAAAGCGACAGACAAACCTTCTATACCCAAACAGAAGGCTTTACGACAGAAGGTGCGCTCAAAACCACAGGCTTTGCCGGTCGCCAGCTCGTGGTGCGCCATGAAGCCTTTGTGGAAAGCTATGAAAATCAAGCCCTGCCGACATTTGAGAACGGAAAAATCCGTGTAGACAGCGGCGCATTTGCGACAAAAAAAGAGTTTTCCGTGCCGTACACGGTGTCCTTTACTACGGAAGGATTTACGGGCAGCTTGAAAATCGGAACACCGGAGCGATATATTGTAGTTTCCGCTAATCAAATAGGAAAAACCGCTACTGTGACCGATGACGGCTCATATTTGACCTTGTTCTCCGATGGGAAAAAGATTGCTTCGGCAGATGTTGCAGATAGTGTCGGCGGCAAGGTTGTGCTGATGACAAACAGCGAATCCAACGGGTATATCAAAGATTTTGCTGTCGTGGAAGGGGAGGGCAGTCGTTTCACCTTTAATCACGCCGCTTCCGTTTGGATGGAGAAAAATGTTGTTCAAGTCATACTTCCGTCGGCATCGCCTGTCGCCAATGTGAAAATCGACAAGCCTGCCAACGTCACGGAAATGACCGTGGACGGCAAGAGCGTTCGCAATGCACTGTTTTCTATTGCAGATGGTGCAACACATTCTTTAAGTTTCGATGGTGTGCGGTATCGCCTGACGGTTACGGTCGATAAAGACAGCACCAAGGTGATGAATAAAGACGAAGGCTTTGCCCTCTACGGACACACCAAAACCATGCCTGCCGGCTGGAAAATCTTTACCGGTGATTTCGGATGTAATCAGGAATATCTCTATGCCTCGGATTCCGTCAACCAAGGGCATCCCTGCCTGTATAGCACCGTGGTTGCTTCCGGTCGTCATGCCTTTACGGCGGATATTCAAAACATCTGCAACACGGAAGGCGCGAACACCGGCAGTGCCTATGTGGCATTTCGTTGCCGCGATAACAACTGGGCAACAACCCCGCGCGGCGTTTGGATTAAGCTGAATCACGATGGCGTGTGGCTCGTGGAAAACGAAGGCTATCGGAGCGGTGTTTTGGGTGTAACGGGGCTTTCCGGCATCAATTTCCATGAACGGTTTACCACCATTCGCATACTGGATGATCAGGAAACCATCACCTTCTCCATCAAAACCACCGATGGCGATTGGCTGGATATTTATCGGTTCAACGGCATGGCAAACGGCGGAAGCAGCTATCAGGTCGAAAATCTGATTACCGGCGAATCTGCTACGGTTAAGCTGGAGAGCAGTGGTTATGCTACGGCAGGCAAGGGTTTCTTCGCCATTTGGCATCACAGTGATGCCGAGGGCTTTGTATCCGAGCTTCGCGTAAAGAATGTCTTTATCACCTGGCCGGAGAGAGAGTGTGTGTTTGGCGCCATGCCGGAGATCACGTCCTTAGACCTTGTAGACTCTTCCACTGGCTACAGCGCCGCTGTCTCGCTGACCATCGGCGAACCTATAGGACAGAAGGACGAAAGCTACGTCGGCAGATATACTCCCGTATATGCTACTTTAAAAGAAGGCACAAAGCTTTGTGATCTGATCCCTCAAGCGGCAACGAACCTGCACACGGATATCGTGACAAAATATCAAGAAGGACTGGGTCTGTTTATGATTATAAAAACCCCGGACAAATTCCGAAGCCGCCGCTATCTGGTGATGGCAGAAGATAAGCCCCAAACAAAACCGGAGCTTCGTATCAATGAGCTTCGCACCGACGGCGGAAAAACCGAAGCCAATATTTCCGTGCTGACAGAAGAAAATGCCGCCAAAGCCATGCTGTGCTTCTATGCACAAAACGGCAGATTCCTCGGCACGGTAACAAAAGAATTAACCCCCGACGGCATCCAAAATGCAGACCTTCAAAGCGATGCCTACACGGAAGCCGCCTATGTTTGCGTGTTCTTGTGGGAAGACGAGCAAACAATCAAGCCCCTTTGCGAAGGAAAAGAATCGGACGTATAAAAGAGAAATAAAGCACATATCCCCCGACACAGTCAGGGGATATGTGCTATTTATGACGATTTTTTTCTTGTGTAAGGTTTTTTCTCATCCGTCAGCCCTGCCAAATAATCCATGCTTGTTCCCAAGGCAATGGCGAGCTTTTTACATTGTTCAAATGTATAATACCGTTTGCCGCTTTCTATTTTTGAATAATCGCTCTGATCAATCCCGGTGAGCATTTGAATTTTAATTTGTGTATATCCTTTTTCGATACGCAACTCTTTTAATCTGTTCATATCTTTTCACCTCTTTTATATTATGTCAATTTTCCCTATTGCAATTATGGTGAAATTGACCTATAATATAAAAAGGAGGCGATAGTATGGCGGATTTTTGTTTGGATTGTTGGAATCGGATCAATGAAACGAGTGAATCAGAAAAAGAGTATATTATTTCAAAAGATCTGTCGTTTTGCGAAGGGTGTGGAGAATTTAAAAAAGTAATCATATGCAAAAGAAAAGCATATAATGCATACCGATTCAGATATGTAATTTTTATATTTAAATTTCTTTGTGTGATTGTATTTTTTCCGTATGTGGTTTACAGATATTACAGGATAAGAAAACAAAGATAATGTACTACGCAATCAAAGCTTTCCCTTGTGAGAAAAAAGGAAAGCTTTGATATGTTTATTCTTAATTTTTAACAGGAATCCTTCTCAAAACAATATTTTTTAAAAAAATACAAAAAAACACTTGACAAATACAAAAACATGATGTATAATATTATCTGTTGACCGAACAAAAGCATATGGAGATGTCGCCTAGCTGGTCGAGGGCGCACGACTGGAAATCGTGTAACCGTCAAAAGCGGTTCGAGAGTTCGAATCTCTCCATCTCCGCCAAAAAAAGAGTGCAATCCCAAAGGGGTTGCGCTCTTTTTTCATTAAACGAAATGGAGCGATTCGTAGTAGGAGCGGAAGTGAATGACCGTCCGGGGGACGGTCAGAGCCGCGAATGACCGAGCGCCGCAGCGCGAGACCGAATCTCTCCATCTCCGCCAAAAAAGAATGCAAT
>JAFPCL010000011.1 GCA_017390225.1 Clostridia bacterium | reverse complement strand
GAGCACGATATATGGAAAGCGGAAGACTACACCCTATGGGGACAGGATAACTTCGTATGGGACATTACACATTTTGGTTCAAAAGAGATTAACAATTAATTGAAAGGAGAATTATTATGGGATTATTAAAGGCAGGTATCGGAGCTTTGAGCGGAGTGCTCGCTGACTCCTGGCGCGACTATTTCTACTGCGAAAGTATGGACGCAGACACTCTTGTTGTAAAGGGTGAAAAAAGAACAGGAGGTCGTTCCTCCAACAAAAAAGGAACCGATAACATTATTTCAAACGGTTCTATCATCAATGTAAACGACGGTCAATGTATGATTATCGTAGAAAGCGGCAAGGTTGTAGAAATCTGTGCTGATCCGGGCGAATTTGTATACGACACCGGCACAGAGCCGAGCATTTTCTACGGCTCTTTGGGAGAAAACATCAAGCAGAGCTTTGCTCAAATTGGTAAGCGTTTTCAGTTCGGCGGCGAACCGGCAAAGGATCAAAGAGTTTATTATTTCAACACAAAGGAAATTATGGGCAACAAGTATGGCACGCCTTCTCCCATTCCGTTCCGTATTATGGACCAGGCTATCGGTTTTCCGCTGGATATTAAGATTCGTTGCCACGGGGAGTATTCCTACAGAATTACAAATCCGATGCTGTTCTACACCAATGTGTGTTCCAATGTAGAAGATCATTTCACCCGTGATGAAATTGACGGACAGTTAAAGTCCGAGCTTTTAACGGCACTGCAGCCCGCTATGTTTAAAATTTCGCAGAACAATATCTACTACGGTGCTATTCCTGCCTACACCATGCAGCTGGCAGATGAGCTCAACGAGATTCTTTCCGCCAAGTGGAGAGACAGACGCGGCGTTGAAATCGTAGAATTCGGTGTATCTTCTGTCAATGCAACGGAAGAAGACGAAGCAAGAATCACAGAATATCAGCGTTCTACTGCTATGGGCAGAGATGCAAACATGTACCGTGGTCATATGGGCGGTGCTGTGGCACAGGCGATGGGAACGGCAGCGGCAAACCCCAATGGTGCTATGGCAGGCTTTATGGGCATGAATATGGCAGGCGGCATGATGGGCGGCATGGCAGGCATGGTGCCGGATACTGCACAGAATACGATGGTCAACCAGCAGGCAGGCGGCAATGGCGGCACGGCACCGGCTCAAAACGGCTGGACCTGTGCATGCGGCACACAAAACACCGGAAAATTCTGCCAAAACTGCGGCACACCGCAACCGGCGCCGGCACAAGCACAGGGCTGGACTTGCGAATGTGGCGCAACCAATCAGGGCAAGTTCTGCCAGAACTGCGGCAAGCCGAAGCCCCAAGGCGCACCTTTATATAAGTGCGACAAGTGCGGCTGGACGCCTGAAGATCCTCAGAATCCTCCGAAGTTCTGCCCTGAATGTGGCGACATCTTTGATGAAAACGATACGTAATATCACATATGCTTTCGGGGTGCGTTTTTTCGCACCCCGAAAAGAGATAAAAAAACGGAGGTGTTAACCTTATGAATAAGAAAAGCATCATTTTTATAGTCATAGCTATCATTCTTGTAGTGGTGGGTTTTTCTTCCAAAAACACATCACAACAGACGGATGTTATTTCTAAGGCGGTTTATGTAGAAGACGGTAAAGTGCTTCCCGAAAACGAAGGTAAAATTGTTATTGTTCCCGGCAAGCTGGAAGCAGTAACTCCTTTGGTAGATGAAATCACCGGTGTAGAGCTTCCCGGTGTAATCGCAAAAAGAACGGTTGAGCGTTACGAAAAGGTTCAGAATTCAGACGAAGAGGACGGAATATATTACACATTGGAATGGAAAAACACGGCGCTTGGCAATGATAATGAGTTTAATGATATCGTGTCATCTGTTCTTATAGCGGAAACGAAATTAGGAGAATTTACCATTGACAAAAATGCTCTTCATCATGTAGCTGTAGGAAAACCGTTTACGGATTTTTCATCTCAGGCAGTGCATCAGAGAGGTTATACCATACATCCGACCACAAGCGTTACCTACATAAGTAAGATGGATTTTATGCCCGCAGGCAATGAGGATTTCAACCATACCATGCAGTATAACGGCAGAAGAATTTATTACATGGATTATGAGAATATGCCTCGAATCAGCTATGTAACCCAGAGAGAGGAATCGGGCGAATACACATTTATCGGAAAACAGCAGAACGGCAAAATTATGTATGATAAAGACCTTGGTATGCAAGCGGCTTTCGACGGTCTGCAAAATCCCGATCAGCTGGCAGAAAGAGTGGAAAGCGGCGGCATGACAGGCGCAATCGTTGCTTGGGTTATTGCGGCATTCTTCGTACTTTTGGCAGTTCTCGGCATGAAAAAGAAAGAAAACTAATGGATTTACATAACAGGTGAGGCAGATTTTATGACAAGCTTTTTATTTTCGCTATTATTGAATCTAATATTTCATGCAGAGCTTTTGGTACTGGCGGTTTTGGCATGGCTTGCTCACCTGTATTTAGGGCTCCCCGGTGCCATTGCATGGGTGCTTTTGGGACTGTGGGTGCTGATTGCACTTTTGATTACGTTGGGGCTTGGTGTGCTCTCTCGGGGCACACCGCCCCCGCCATATCAAAAAAATGTGAATCCTTATTCCAAAAAGACAAAGGACTACACGCAACAAGACAAAAAGAATCCTTGAAGATAGGAGGATGACCTATATGAAAAAAAGAATACTGGCACTGATAATGGGGCTTTTTATAATGAGCTTTACAGCATGTAAAAATCCCGAGGACACCACGAAAAACAACACACAAACAGACAATCAAACGGAGCAAACAACACAAACCCAAGAGGAAGAAGTTAGGACCATTGCGCTAACCACAGGCGAGGGCTATTTTTTTGAATATAACGAAGATACCTACGATACGGTGATTCGGGCGACTTACCCGGTCGTTTATGTATATCATGGTGATGAAAATAAATTCCCGACGCTTACAAAAGCTTTCGAGGATAAAAATAAAAGTGAAAGAGAATACCAAGTGGCATTCATAGAAGAAAACAGAGAATATGCCATGGAAAGCTACAGAGGAAATGAGGCATACTTCTATTCCTTTGAATCGCTTCTTACCCCCTATGTACGCCGTGCCGACACGATGGTGACAAGCATTCTTTATTCGGGCTATACATATTACGGCGGCGTTCACGGAGATTCTTATCTCCATGGTGAAACCTTCGATACCCAAACAGGAAAAAAGCTTTCTCTTTCGGATGTTGTTCAAGACAAAGAAAAGCTTTCGGATGCGGTAATCGAACAGCTGGACATTCATTGGAGCGATGCCGATTTGGATGAATCTGCCGATATAAGAGCCATCATAGAGGACGAGTCGGCTGTTTCCTGGACAATGGACTATAGCGGCATCACGATTTATTTCATGCCGTACAGCATCGGAAGCTACAGCACGGGAATTCAGACTGTCACGGTTTCCTTTGCGGAATATCCTGATGTGGTAAAAGATGCCTATAAAAAAACACCGGAGGCTTATGGTGTTGAGCTTACCAATGACACACCCTTCTACTATGATGTAACAGGAGACGGCAAGGTGGATGAAATTATTTTCTCCTCTTTTGAAAGTGAAGAAGGAAACGACGGACAGCTTTCTATTTATGTGAATGGCTTGGCATACGATGAGGATAATTATTTCTTTGGAGATGCACAGGCTACCTTTATCCGAAATAAAGACGGGGAAATTTATATATATGTGGAGCTGTTAAGAGAAAATGATTACCGACAAACGTGTGTTTACGATCTTTCCTACGGTGTGAAAAAGCTTGGGGAAATCGATGGCGGTCTGAAAAGAACCTATCACGAAGGGGAAGACAACATCATCACACAAGATGCGCTGACCGATCCGAAGCACTTTTATCTGACACAAACGACGCAAATGTTATCCACGGTTTCAGGCAGTAAGGAATATGAAGTCTCTGCAAACGGACTGCCGCAAACAAGTGACCGTTGGTTCACCTTTGAAGAAGAATATATGCCCACGTTCACATTGCTTGCGGATTTAGATGTTGATGTGTATGACGAAAAAGAAGATAAGGTAATCGGCACAAAAACATTGATGACGGGCGAGAAGGTCTTATATTTTGGCACGGACAACGAAAAATACGGACTATTGCAATGCGAAGACGGAAGCATTTGCCGTGTGGAATATGGGTTTGATGAAGACCTGTTCCAAATAACCGTCAACGGGCAGATTCTGGAAGAAGTCTTTGACGGCATTATATTTGCAGGGTGAGAATATGAAAAAGTTGATATTGTTTTTGGCATGCTTCATGGCATTTATGTTGGTTTTTTCGGGGTGCAAGGATTCTGTTCAAAATCCGGTGGACACGCCGGAAACTACCGAACCGATCGACACACCGCAAACAGAGCCGACGGACACACCGGTTGACTATACAGAAAAATATGAAGATGTTTTAGCTGAAGTATATGCATTTATTGAAAATATCGAGGACGAAGTCGGCCCCGAGGATGGCTTCACGGGCGTTTGGGATGCGGCAATGGCATTGGGGGATGCGGCATTATCCGAGATTGGCTATGTATTTAAAGATTTAAACGAAGATGGTGTATCGGAGCTTCTGATTGGTGCATTCCATAAAGAGGAAACGTATACCAACAATGAGATTTATATGGTCTACACGTTGGAAAACGAAATTCCCGTATTTCTTTTAGAAGGTAGAAGCAGAAGCTTTTATGCTTTGAAAGAAGACAATAGCTTTTATTATTTCGGCTCTAATGGTGCCGCCTATAGCATCTTTGGTACATATTATCTGGCAGAAGACAATACCATTGCCTGCAATGATTATTATTTCACCTATCCGAGGGATGATGATCCGGAGACCGTCGAGCTGTTCCACAACACAACAGGTGTTTATGAAAGAGAGGCATCCGAGAAGCTTACGATTTCATTGGATGAATTTTGGATGCTGGACGAAGAAGCCGCCCAAGGCACGGCAAAGCTGGAAGCAACGCCTTTTTCGGCATTGGATGACAACATCAAAGAAAAGTTGGCATTGCAGAAAAAAGCCCCCAACCCGAATCTTTTAAACGGCGAATGGATGATGGTCAGCGGCGAGGTGGACGGCTATGAATTTACGGCGGAAGAAGAAGGCATCGAAAGCGGACTTACGATTGCAAACGATATGGCGCAGTATTACAGTGCCACCGAATTTGTAACCGAACGCTTTGAAGCCAATCTTGAATTTTTGGAAGCCCCCTTGTACTACGATTGCTCCAATGACATTTGGTCTGTAAAATTCAATCTCATCACAGGCGATTTTGGCGCAGAGGAAGAATTCTATGCAACGCTGACAGATGAAAATACGTTGCTTCTTCAGCATTTTTATCCCTTTGACGGAACACAAGGCGTGAGCTATCAGACTTATACACGGAAATAATAAAAATAAAGAGGTTTTGTTATGGGAAAACTAACAAGAAAATACGTTGAATGTATTGAAGAATGTAAATATATTGAACGCGGTACGCTTTGCGGCGTTTGCGGCAGGAAATTAGGATACTTTTACGACGGCTTCTGGAGCATTAACTCAAAAGACAGGCATTTGATTGACGGTGTTTTATGCGGAAAATGTCACAAGCATTTTAAAGATTTGATTCAGGACAAAAAATGGGCAAGCAAGGAAGTAAGGAAAGAGCCTCAATGGAAAAAATTCACTTCTCTTATTTCCGAAAGCTATACGGCTGAAGATATTAAAT
>JAFPCL010000126.1 GCA_017390225.1 Clostridia bacterium | reverse complement strand
CGTAACACAGATATTGACATTGGCATAAGACGGAATGGCATTTCTGGCACTGCCACCATCCATAGAAATTATTCGAAAATCAATATTTTCTTCTTTTAGCTTTGAAAGAATACGAGCAAGAACCAAAATAGCATTATCTCTTCCCTCTCCGATGGTTATCCCGGAATGACCACCGCGGAAACCGCTTGCCGCAATAGAAAGTGTTTTGCTGTTTGGGGGTGCTCCTTCATAAACGGGTTCATAAGAAATATTATAGCCGCGACAGCCGGCACAGGAATTACAAACAGAACCGAATTCTTCCCAGTCCAGATTCACAAGATAATCGGCTTCCAACCACTTTTCATCCACATGGGTTGCACCGCTCATGCCATCCTCTTCATCCGCGGTAAACAAAAGTTTAATCGGCCCATGAGGTGCATCGGAAGAGATAAGCGCCATTGCCAAAGCAATGCCGATCCCATCGTCAGCACCGATACTCGTTATCCCACGAGAGGATAAAAGCCCGTTATCTTCATATAAATCAGGCGTGTCTGCGAGAGGATCGAAGCGTTCTCCTTCACGAACAGCAATGACCATGTCCATATGTGCTTGTAAAATAACGGAAGGTGCATTTTCTTTTCCCGGCGTTGCGGGAATCTCGGCGAAAACATTAAATACGGCATCTTGTGTCGCAGAATAGCCGAGCTTTTCAATTTCATTTTTCAGCAAGCAGCTGACCGCTTCTTCATGATGCGACCCGCGCGGCACACTTGCCAGCTTATACATCCATGACAAAATGGCTTCTTTCATTTCATTTTTACCTCTTTTCATAAAAAAAGTATCAAAGCAAGGAAATTCCTTCTCTGATACGTCTCTTTTTCTTTTGTATCATACATAATTATACATTTTAAATTAAAATTTGTCAATACTTTCAGAATGATTTGTTTGATAATACTTTGATTATTTTTTAAAATAACTCTTGACAATTGATAAAAACAGTGCTATAATATTACCAATGCCCGAGTGGCGGAATAGGCAGACGCCTGGGACTTAAAATCCCATGTCGGCAACGGCGTACCGGTTCAAGTCCGGTCTCGGGCACCAAAAAAAGTCACCTTTGTCTACCAAGACAAAGGTGACTTTTTTTGAATGATGTTTGCCTTTCGTCAAATGATGTTAGCTATCGCAATGATGACGGCTTCGCCTGATGATGTCGCTTCGCTAATGTTTTGGCAAATGTTACATCATTGCGAGTAAAACGAGCAACATCATTTTGAGCGAAGCAAAACATCATATTGCCATCGGCAATGCATCATTACAATCCATTCTATTTTCCGTCACAAATTGATGTTGAATGGTGCAGACGATGATGTCATACAAAAAAACGATATGTTGCACTCTTTACAAATATGTGCTATAATTTTAAAAACTGCATTTAAATTTGCCCATTATGGTATCATAACCATATCCTCGTCAGAAAGGATGTTTCATATGAATCTTACCGATGCTTTATCCCAAGAACCTTTAAAAGTTGTCCTGGTCGGTGTGCACAAGAGCCTTCTTGATCCATTGGAAGACACAACGGAAGAATCCATGCGAGAGCTTTGGGAGCTTTCCGAAACAGCAGGACTTTTGCCTGTTGCCACCATGGTGCAAAACCGCCCTTACACGGACAAAGGCACTTATATCGGCGAAGGCAAACTGGAAGAGCTGAAAAATGCTTGCGACACACTGGATGCTGATCTGGTGATATTCGATGACGGACTCACGGGGTCGCAATTAAAAAATATAGAAAATGCACTCCAAGGTCCGGGTGTGCTCGACCGTAACACACTGATTCTTGAGATTTTCGCTCAACGTGCCGCAACCCACGAAGGAAAACTGCAGGCTGAGCTTGCCAAATTGCAATATCGCCTGCCGCGCCTTGCCGGTCTCCGTGAAGGCTTATCTCGTTTGGGTGGCGGCGGTGCCGGTGGCGGCGGTGCACGCCGTGGTGCAGGTGAAAGCCAATTGGAGCTTGACAGACGATATATCAGAAGCCGCATCGGTGCCATTACTCACGAATTATCCGAGGTGAAGCGTCACCGCGAGCTGATTCGTGCCCGACGTGAAAAAGACGGTGTGGTAACTGTTGCTTTGGTCGGCTACACCAATGCAGGAAAGTCAACTCTTCTCAATGCACTGACCGGCGCAGAGGTTTCCGTCCGCAATCGCTTATTTGAAACTTTAGATCCTACGGCACGGGCACTTTTGCTTCCCGATGGCAGTGAGATTCTTCTGGTGGACACTGTCGGTTTTATCCGCCGACTTCCTCATCAGTTTATCAATGCTTTTAAAGCAACACTGGAAGAAGCCATCACGGCAGATGTGCTTCTGCATGTGATTGATGCATCTTCACCTACTTTAACCGAACAAGCAGAAACCGTCACACGACTTCTTACGGAGCTGGGATGTGGCGGCACACCAACCATTGCCGTATTCAACAAGAGCGATCTTTTAACCGAAGAAAGCGAGCCTCGCCCCTCTTTGCCTGTCTCGAAAAATGTGTATATTT
>JAFPCL010000125.1 GCA_017390225.1 Clostridia bacterium | reverse complement strand
GCTCTTTCCGCACAACTCATCGAAGAAGAAAGAAAAAGACTTGGTGTTTTATAGGCAAGGAATAAATTTAAAGGCTTTATATACAGATGAAGATGGGCATACAACAAATCAAAGGAGGTGTTCTGTTTGTCATTGGCATACGGCATTATAGCGGTTATTTCTTTAATTATGGTCGGCGTTTGTGTAGCTGTGGATAAAAAGCGGGATGGATGGCTGATTTGGTTGTTTTCTTCTGTTGCCTTATGCAATCTCGGCTACTTTATGGTGTCGGTATCCAAAAATCTGGATGCGGCGCTATGGTCGAACAGAATTTCTTATCTTGGCAGTGTTTTTCTCCCGCTTTTTTTGCTGATGATGGTACAGCGGTTTTGTAAAATAAAGCCAAAGAAAAAGATGACGGTGGTTTTGGTGGCACTCGGCATCGTTATGCTGGGCATTACCACCAGTCCCGGGATATTGCCGATTTATTATCGGATGGTAGGCATTGAATTTGTTCGCGGCAGTACAAAGCTTGTGCGCACTTACGGCCCTTTACATACGCTTTATTATCTTTATCTCGGCGGATATATGCTGTCGATGGTTGGTGTGGCGGTTTTTGCTATTGTCAAAAAGAAAATTAAAGCCCCTTTGCATATTTTCCTTCTCTTGTGTGCGGTGCTTTTGAATATTATCATATGGCTTGTGGAGCAGTTTTTGCCTCGTGGCTTTGAATGGCTTTCCGTTTCCTATGTTCTGACGGAAGGCGTGATTCTTTCTTTGTATTATTCCATGCAACAGCGCGGGCTGATGGCAGAGAAAGAAAAACCTTCGTCTTATACGATTGATGTGCTGTTGGTCATATTCCTGCTTTTGTTTGCAAACTTTGTCCGCATTGTAGCACAGGGAACAACGCCGGCGATGTATGTGGTGTCGCAAATTGTGGTGCTTATTATTTATATCGGCATATTGGTTTCCTGGGGGATGTCTGTGTATGACAGAATTGTGCATAAAAGCATCCGACGTTATCTTGTAATCCTTGTGGGGCTTATGATGTTCTGGATGCTGATGCGAACACTCAGGCACACCGTATTCTTTCATGTGTTCCCCATTGGGCAGTGGTGCTGGTACGCCTATTATGTTTCTATGATTTTGATTCCCCAGTTTTGCTTTTTGGCAACGAAATATATCGGCAAACCGGAGGACTATCGCATTGCGAAAAAATGGCATATGCTTAATATTCCGTCGATTCTCCTGATTGTCGGGATTCTGACCAATGATTTGCATCAATGGGCATTTCAGTTTTATCAGGGGTATGCATCGGGATGGGATGTGTATCATCATGGATTTTTGTATTATATCGCCGTTGCATGGGTCTTTGCTTGTATCGTTATGATGCTCACGGAGGTTATTAAAAACTGTCGTGTTCCCGGCACGCACAAGGTGATATGGCGGCCGATTGCCATGCTGGCTGTCGGGGTTCTGTATACGGTTTTATATACGGTCGACACCACACTGTTCGGCTTTATAGAAATGACAGCGGCATTGTGCTTTACTGTGGTTGCCATTTGGGAAAGCTGTATTAAAACCGGGCTGGTTCCGTCAAATAATCACTACAATGAACTGTTGAAATATTCAGGACTTGGTGTAGCGATTGTAGATAAAGATTATCAGACATATTATCGTTCCAAGGATGCATTGCCGCTTCTGCCGGAGCAGATGCAACAAGCGGAGAAGGCGCCTGTGATGTTGGACCGCGGCATGCGGGTATCCAGTGCAAAAATTCGTGGTGGTTATACGATATGGCAAGAAGATATTTCCGAGCTTTTAGATGTTTTGGATGAACTTATGGAGCTTCGTGAGGAACTGAAAGATTCCAATACCGTTTCCATGAAGAACTATCAGCTGGACAAGCAGATCCGAACCTTGGCGGAAAAGAACCGCCTGCACGATGCACTTTTGCGGCAGACGGCTCACCAGATTGACCTGCTCAGCCGTTGGCTTAAAATGCTGATGGACACCGACAATCCAAACGAAAAAAAAGAGCTGCTTCGAAGGATTGTTGTGGTGGGGGCTTATGTAAAACGGCGTAATAATTTGATTCTTGTTAACGAACAGGATGGCGTAATCAAGGCAGAGGAGCTGGGACTCAGCTTTGATGAAATGATGAAAAACCTATCTTTGGCAGGTGTTCAATGTGCATGTGCACTACAAATCGAAGGAGATATTCCCTCGAATATTGCCATGCGGTTGTTTGATTTTTATGAATATGTAGCAGAGAATGCTTTTGATGGTCTGAAGAGTCTGCTGGCACGTTTCTTTTGCCGCGACGGCGTATATTATGCCTGTATTGATGTGGTGTGTGGATTTAACCTTACCGGGTTGAAAAGAGAAAATCTTACTGTCAGTGTATCGGAGGAAAACTGCTACACACTTTCCTTCAAGGTGAAAGAAGGTGATGGCAAATGATGACGTGCTTTTTTAAAATAGATAGGCAGATTGTGTTGTTGATTTTAAGTCAGTTGACAGTTTTCTCCTATGTAGTCAGCATTGTGTTTTTATTCCGACGGGGATGCGCCTTTTCCAAGCTGGCAAGTGTTGTGGTTGTCTTTTTGCTCAATACACTTCTTTATACAACACTTCAGTTGGACAGCCGCATTACCAAAGGAATCCATGGAATCCATCTGCACAGTCCGTATGTTCTGTTATTTCTTGTTGTCGTGCTGTCTTTGGCATATAGCTTATGGGCGCTTTTTTCGGAAACAAAAGTGCGCAAGGAGATGAATCGGAATTCCATCAAAGAAGCCTTTGACAATCTGCCGACAGGTGTGTGTTTCTTTAATGACACCGGCTTGCCGGTGCTTTGCAACCAAATGATGCAACAGCTGAGCTTTGCCATTTGCGGCGAGGATTTGCAATTTATAACCGAATTGGAAGCGTGGTTTTTGGATGATTTCATCCCGATGAGCGGTGTGAAAAAAATAAACCGCACATTTATTCTTCCTGACGGTAAGGCGTGGCATTTGAGCCGGCGCAGTTTTATTCACGAAAGCGGCAACGCCTACACGCAGTATGTTGCCGTGGATGTTACGGAGCTGTATCAAACCAGAGAGGAACTGATGAAGGAAACACAGCAGTTGAAAAAAGTGCAGACAGACCTTCGAAAGCTTTCGTCAAATGTGGTTGCTGTCACTCGTGAGGAAGAAATTCTAAACACCAAAATGCGCGTGCACGATGAAATGGGCAGATGCTTGATTGCGGCGCAGAAATACCTACAGGAGGGCAATACCGAAAGCATACCGAACGATTTGGCAAGCTCCTGGCAACGTGCGGTGTCCATGATTAAATACAGTAATGAAACACCGGATGAGGATATGCTTTTGCAAATTCGAGAAACCTGTGCTTTTATCAAGCTGAATTTTGTGCAAAAAGGGGAGCTACCCAAATCGGAAAAGGTTGCCTATATTCTCACCTGTGCCGTGCGTGAATGTGTAACCAATGCCGTTCGTTATGCCGAGGCAACAGAGCTTTATGCGGAATTTTCCGAAACCGAAGCCGAGGCAAGCATTGTCATTACAAATAACGGCAATCCACCGGAAAAAACAATCCGAGAGGGCGGCGGTCTGTCCTCCCTTCGCCGACGTGTGGAGCGTGCCGGCGGACGGATGGAAATTCAGTCGTTCCCCCGTTTTCAATTGACCGTGACCGTTCCGAAAGAGAAGGAGGGTATGATATGATACGCGTACTGATTGTAGAAGATCAAAAGATGGCACAGGAAAATATGGAAGCCATTATTGCCGCTAATGAAAACTATACCTTGGCAGGGATTATTCCCAATGCCGCCGATGCGGAATTGTTTTGTATGCGCGCACCGGTCGATTTGATTTTAATGGATGTTTGCACCGTGCGAGATGAAAGCGGCATTGATGCAACAGCTGTAATTAAGAAAAAATTTCCGAAAATAAAAATCATCATCGTCACCTCCATGGCGGAGCATACGTTTATTGAAAAGGCAAAAGAGGCAGGCGCGGACAGCTTTTGGTATAAAGACGCAAGCCATGGAGAATTGCTTTCTGTCATGAATCAAACGATGGCAGGGGAGCACATATTCCCGGACAAAACGCCCGAGGTGAAGCTTGGTCTTTCCACAAGCTATGAGCTGACGCCATACGAGCTGAATGTCCTTCGCGCACTGATGCAAAGCACCGGCGATGAAGATGCCGCAGAAATGCTCGGATGCAGTAAAGCCAACATTCGATGGCATATCGGAAAAATTTTGGACAAGACAGGCTATCGCACCCGCATGGAGCTTTTAATTGCCGTTGCCCAAAAAAATTTGATTATTGTGACCCCCGACAAAGCATTGGATGAGGATAACTTCTGAACAATAAAAATAAGGGGATGTTTAAAAAGGCACAGACCGTTTCATGGCAAAAAACAAAGCATATACAATCTTTATAAATAATATTCTAATCTTAAAAACTTTGTAATTTGTAGGAATTCGCCCAAATTGGCGAATTCCTCTTTATTTAATGC
>JAFPCL010000124.1 GCA_017390225.1 Clostridia bacterium | reverse complement strand
TCTATCTGTGGGGTGTGCCGGTACTGCTGATTGGCGGCAGTGGTGACAAGCAAGTATTAAAAGACCGCTTGAAGGCATTTGTAAATCCTATGTTCATCGGTATGCTGATTGGTATGATCATCGGTCTTTCGGGCTTTTCTGTGCCAAAATGGCTTTTGTCCGTTGTGACCGTGTCGGGCTCTTGTATGTCGCCGGTTGCCATGATTCTCACCGGTGTGACCGTGGCAGAAATTTCATTGAAAAAGACTTTCACCAGCGGTAAAATTTACACGGCATCGATTTTGCGGCTTTTGGTCATCCCGGGGCTGTTTATTGCTTTGTCAAAAATCGTGCCAATGGATGGGGTCGTATATGCTTGCGGTCTTTGCGCCCTTGCCATGCCCTTGGGAATGAATACTGTTGTCGTGCCCGGAGCATACGGAAAAGACACGTCACTTGCCGCCGGCATGGCGGTGGTGTCGCATCTTTTGGGATGTATCACCATTCCACTGATTTTTATGCTTGGTTTATAAAGTAGTCTTGAAGAAAGAAAGGATTTTTCACAATGAAAACGAATCGCTTGAAAAAAGCTTGCTACATGTCTAATATCACCATGGCGGTGGTGGGGAATTTATCGCCGCTTCTGTTTTTAACGTTCCGCTCTATGTACGGCATATCTTATTCCTTGTTGGGACTTTTGGTGCTGATTAATTTCTGTACACAATTGGGCGTGGATCTTATCTTTTCTTTCTTTTCCCATAAGTTCAATATCCCGAAGGTGATTAAAACCATGCCGATCATCGGTGCGGCAGGGCTTTTGGTCTTTTCTGCAGCACCGTGGATTTTTCCGCATCATGTGTATATAGGTCTTGTCTTGGGCACAATTTTGTTCTCTGCCGCCAGTGGGTTGGCGGAGGTGTGGATCAGCCCCATAATTGCGGCGCTTCCTGCCGATGATCCCGACCGTGAAATGAGCAAGCTTCATTCGATTTATGCTTGGGGTGTTGTGGGTGTTGCACTGTTTGCAACACTGTTCCTGTTGGCATTCGGAAGCGAGAACTGGCAGTATCTTGCGATGATTTTAATGCTGATTCCAATCTCGGCATTTGTGCTGTTTCATGGCACAAAAATCCCCGATATGGACGCACCGGAAAAAACCTCGGGCGTGTTATCTCTCTTTAAAAATCCGGGGCTCTGGCTTTGTGTGGCGGCAATCTTTTTAGGTGGCGCAAGTGAAGTGACTATGGCACAGTGGTGTTCGGGCTATCTGGAAAGAGCATTGGAGATTCCGAAGGTCTGGGGCGATATTTTGGGCGTTGCGCTTTTCTCCGTTATGCTTGGTACGGGGCGAACTCTCTATGCCAAAATCGGAAAGAATATTACTAAAGTGTTGTTTTTATGCATGTGTGGTGCGACATTGTGCTACTTGCTTGCCGCTGTTTCGCCCTTTCCTGTGCTCGGGCTTTTTGCCTGTGCGTTTACAGGTTTTTGCGTGTCGATGCTTTGGCCGGGAAGCCTGATTGTCGCATCCGACAGATTCCCCCAAGGCGGCGTGGTCATCTTTGCTCTGATGGCGGCAGGCGGTGACTTTGGGGCTTCCGTCGGCCCGCAGTTGGTGGGCGTTGTGACGGACTTTGCCATGGCAAATGACAGCCTTGTGGCTTTTGCGCAAAGCATGAGCATTATGCCGGAACAATTGGGCATGAAGCTCGGGATCTTGGTGGGTATGCTGTTTCCGCTCGTTGGCATTCCCGTGACGTTGGCACTTTGGAAGGGGGAAAATAAAAACACAGAAAATGCATGATTTTATCTTGACAAGAAAAAAAGATAGTGTTATAATGACTTTGCAACTAAATATTTGCGATATAAAGGCTATGACGAAGAATGCCCTGTAACGGAAGCTCGAGAGAGTCGGCGGTTGGTGTGAGCCGATAGTGGAGGTTATTGCGGCTCTGGCTTCCGAGCCGGTGGTGCAAAATGATAAAAGTAGTGCCATCCGTGTAGGCTACGTTAGTGCATAGGGATTGTTAGATCCTAAAGGGGTGTCGAATTTCGGCGCAATTTGAGTGGTACCGCGAGCATAATTTATGCCCGTCTCAAAATTTATATTTTGGGGCGGGCATTTTTGTTCATCTGTCCGCCAAAAGGAGGTATTGTTATGATGAACAACAAAAAATACGGAATCGGATATTTTCCGGCACCGGGAACGTATACCAAATGGGTGGAAAAAGACCATGTGGAAAAAGCCCCCGTATGGTGCAGTGTGGATATGCGCGATGGCAACCAAAGCTTGGTGATCCCCATGAGCTTGGAAGAAAAGCTGGAGTTTTTCCGACTGCTTTTGGAAGTGGGATTCAAGGAAATCGAAGTCGGCTTTCCTGCGGCTTCGGAAACGGAGTATGACTTCTTGCGCGCACTGATTGACCAAAATATGATTCCCGATGATGTGAGTGTGCAGGTTTTAACCCAATGTCGGGAGCATATTATAAGAAAGACTTTTGAAGCTTGCCGCGGCGCAAAGCACGCCATTATTCATTTTTATAATTCCGTCAGCGTTGCCCAAAGAGAGCAGGTCTTTAAAAAGACGAAGGAAGAAATCAAAGAAATTGCCATCGAAGGGGCAAAGCTGGTCAAGCGGCTGTCCAAAGAATACGAAGGCAATTTCCGCTTTGAATATTCGCCCGAAAGCTTCACGGGCACAGAGCCGGAGTACGCCTTGGAGGTTTGCAATGCGGTTTTGGATGTTTTGCAGCCGTCGGAAGACAACAATGTGATTATCAATCTGCCGGTTACGGTGGAAATGAGTATGCCGCACGTGTATGCTTCGCAAGTGGAATATATGAGCGAGAATTTGAAGTATCGTGAATATGTAACACTTTCGGTGCATCCGCACAACGACCGCGGCACCGGTGTTGCCGACACGGAGCTGGCACTTTTAGCCGGTGCCGACCGTGTGGAGGGCACACTGTTCGGCAACGGAGAGCGCACGGGCAACGTGGATATCATCACCCTTGCCATGAATTTGTATTCCCACGGCGTAGATCCGAAATTGAATTTTTCGAATATGCCGCATTTGGTGGAGGTATACGAAAAATGCACACGGATGCAGGTCTATGAAAGAAGCCCTTATGCCGGTGCACTGGTGTTTGCCGCATTCTCCGGCAGTCATCAGGATGCTATCGCCAAGGGCATGAAATACAGGGAAGAAAAGGGCGACCTGCGCTGGACGGTGCCTTATATTCCCATCGATCCGCAAGATATCAGCCGCACCTACGATGCCGATGTCATTCGCGTGAATTCTCAAAGCGGCAAGGGCGGGATTGCTTACGTGCTGGAGCAGACCTACGGCTATATTCTGCCGCCGAAGATGCGGGAGGATTTCAGCTATCTTTGCAAGAGTATTTCCGACCACGAGCACAAGGAGCTTAAAGCCGCCGATGTGCTGGAAATCTTCAAAGACAATTATTTTATTCATCATTCTCCCATTACGATTGTATCCATGGATGTTTCCCGCAAAGGCGATTTCGTGGAAGCAGAAATTTTGTTCCGTCAAGGCAATGAGGAAACGATGGTTTGCACCCGCGGCAACGGTTCGTTGAACGCTATCAGCAACGCGCTTATGGCATACACGGGCAAAAGCTACGATTTGCAGGTATACACCGAACACAGTATGCAGGGCAAAGGCTCTGAGAGTGTGGCGGCGGCATATATCGGCATTATGGATGATAAAAAGAAAAAATTGTTCTGGGGTGTTGGCACCCACACGGATATTTTGCACGCCGGTGCGGATGCACTTTTGTGTGCTTTCAATAATATGAATAAGGAGATGTAAGACATGGGCATGACGATGAGCCAAAAAATTTTGGCGGCACATGCAGGACTTGAGTCCGTTGTTCCCGGTCAGCTCATCAGCGCCAAGCTGGATATGGTTTTGGGAAACGACATCACAACGCCCGTTGCCATCAACGAGTTTGAAAAGGTAGGATTTACGGAAGTTTTTGATAAAGACAAAGTGGCGATTGTGCTGGATCACTTTGTGCCCAATAAAGATATTAAAGCGGCAGAGCAGTCCAAGCAGTGTAGGTGCTTTGCCGGTTGCCACGGCGTGAGCCATTTCTATGACGTGGGCAAAATGGGCATCGAACACGCGCTTCTTCCCGAACAAGGGGTTGTCACGGCAGGTGATTGCATTATCGGTGCTGATAGCCACACTTGCACCTATGGTGCATTGGGAGCATTCTCCACCGGTGTCGGCAGTACCGATATGGCGGCAGGCATGGCAACGGGCACGGCATGGTTTAAAGTGCCGTCGGCACTAAAGTTTGTGCTGACAGGAAAATTAGCACCGAATTGCAGTGGTAAAGACGTGATTTTATCGATTATCGGCAAAATCGGCGTGGACGGTGCTTTGTATCAAAGCATGGAGTTTACGGGGGAGGGTGTGCATTCTCTTTCGATGGATGACCGCCTTTGCATCTGCAATATGGCAATTGAAGCCGGTGCGAAAAACGGCATTTTCCCCGTGGATGAAGTGACGATTGCTTATATGAAAGACAGATGCGAACGTGAGCCTGTCATTTATGAAGCCGACGAAGATGCTGTATATGAGAAAACCTACGAGATAAATTTGTCCGAAATTGTGCCCACCGTCAGCTGTCCGCATCTGCCGGAGAACACAAAGTCGGCAGATACTTTAACACACATTAAAATCGATCAAGTTGTGATTGGCAGTTGCACCAACGGACGCATGGAGGATATGGAAACGGCATACCGTGTTTTAAAGGGCAAAAAAATCGCCGACGGTGTACGCTGTATCATCATTCCGGCAACAATGCAGATTTACCGTGATTGTGTGGAAAAGGGCTATGTGACGGCATTTATCGATGCCGGTGCGGTGGTATCTACCCCCACCTGTGGTCCGTGCCTGGGCGGCTATATGGGCATTTTGGCGGCAGGCGAAAAGTGCATTGCCACCACCAATCGCAACTTTGTGGGTAGAATGGGGCACGTGGACAGTGAGGTGTATCTTGCAAGCCCTGCCACGGCGGCTGCCAGTGCCATTACGGGATATATTACCCCATACAAGGAGGGCTGACATATGAACACACAAGGAAAAGCTTTTAAATACGGAGATAACGTGGACACAGACGTCATTATCCCGGCAAGATATTTAAATACCTCCGATGCCAAGGAACTTTCCAAGCACTGCATGGAAGATATTGACACAAGTTTTGTAGATAAAATTTGCGCAGGCGACGTGATGGTTGCCGGCTGGAATTTCGGATGCGGCTCTTCCCGAGAGCACGCACCCTTGGTTATCAAGACCTGTGGCACGGGATGCGTGATTGCCAAAAGCTTTGCCCGCATTTTCTATCGCAACGCCATCAATATCGGATTGGCTATTTTAGAGTGCGAGCAGGCGGCAGAGGAAATCGGAGCAGGGGATGAAGTGTTTGTGAATTTCGACACAGGCATCATTGAAAACAAAACCACGGGAAAAACCTATCAGGCACAGCCCTTTCCGCCGTTTGTTCAAAATATCATTCAAAAGGGCGGTCTTCTTGCATCTATTGCGGCAGAAAAGAAAGGTTGATGAATATGCAAAAAAACATTGCAGTGATTCGTGGCGACGGAATTGGCCCTGAAATTGTGGAGCAAGCTCTTTTGGT
>JAFPCL010000123.1 GCA_017390225.1 Clostridia bacterium | reverse complement strand
GTTGGTGCTTCCCACTCCATTTCTTTTTCAATCCGCAAAGCATCCAAAAGAAGCTCTGTCAGCTGTCGGGTATGGCTTGTCAGCTTTTTGGCGTGTTCGTTTCCCCAAGCGCCCATGCCGACGATCAATAAAACCATCGCCAAAAATTTCATAAGATTCCCTTGGTCATATCCGTAATGACGCGCTCGACCGTTCCGGGCTTGCGGCGACTGCTTAAAAACACACCTTGCCGCATAAGTCCGCTTTGAAGAAGCGGCAACAAATGTCGGTTTTCCCGCACATGATGAAAATGTTCGCCATGCACCGATGCCAAAAGGCTCACACCGGCAGTCAATGCGCCCAGTGCCG
This sequence comes from Clostridia bacterium, assembly GCA_017390225.1. Lineage (GTDB taxonomy): Bacteria > Bacillota > Clostridia > CAKSNL01 > HGM11501 > RGIG1017. The sequence goes on along the minus strand of JAFPCL010000123.1, from coordinate 4,206 downwards.
CCGCCGCATCCGCACTCCCGCCCAGCTCATCGGTGACAATCACATCCGGCGCTAAAGCGCGCACCGCATGCTCTATCGCCTCTGTTTTCGGGAAACGATCCAAAACACAGGTAAAGGCGCCCACCGAAAGCTGTGGCATCCCCAAATACATGGACGCCAGTTCTCCGCGCGAATCAATAACCACAACCTTTTTCCCATATTGCACACCTCCCAACAAATAAGCAAGAGAGCGAAGACAGGTGGTTTTTCCGCTTCCGGGGCGTCCGATTAAAAGCGTACTTTTCACTTGTCCCTCCGATAGCACAATCGGCAAAAGACTTTCCGCCGCCATCGGTCGATCTCTGGCGATGCGGATGCAAAGGGCAGAAATTTCGGTAATGGCAGATAGTTTTTGTCCATCCATAGCCGCGCGCCCTGCCACACCAATCCGATGCCCCCCACGAATGGTCACAAAGCCTTGTGTCAGCTGTGGTTGTACCGCATAAACAGAGTATTCGCAGGCGCGGGATAAAATCGCCGATATCTCTTTTTGCGATATCAAATCGGGCAGAACCTCCGTTTTCCCTTCCGCATATAGGCAAATACCGCCGCTTGTTATGCGGATTTCCTCTGCCGAATGAAAATTTTTGGCTTTTTGTATCGCTTCCTTCCGTGCGTCCGAAAAAATCTTCATCATCTCTTGCACATTGATCACATCCTTTGTTCTTGTTCATCCTATGAGGTCTTGTCCCCGATTATGTCAAAAAGCTTTTTATTTCCATGACGCATAGCTTTTCCTTTCTATATATTCACACATAAAGGCAAAAAGGGATGCATAGGATGCAGTAAACTATTTATGAAAGGAATTTTTCATCATGCGCATTTTTGTTATGGATAAATACACGGGGCTTTGCCTGTGCCTTCTGTGTGCCCTTCTCATTGCTGTCCCTGTACTTTGGTATCAAACAGAACCGACATCGGCATCCGTTTCCGCCGTCCCCGTCTGTGCGGCAGAAACAAGCGAGCCGATTTTGGCACTCACCTTTAATCTTTCGGGCGACGGAAGCGATATTCCCGCGCTTTTAGCTTCTCTGTCGGACACCCAATGCCCCGCCACGTTTTTTGCAAGTGCCGATTGGGCATCCATGCACACGGAGCAAATCCACCAAATTTCCGATGCCGGGCACACAGTTGCCCCTCTTGCGGATGCCCCCCCAAAAGCCGATGCAAAAACGTGGCTTTCCTCCATCAACCAAGCCGAGCAAGTCATTTCGGATATCACGGGGATTGCTTCCGGCTTTTCCCGTTGCGCGGAAAACACCAACGCCTCTTCCTTCGCTGAGGCTTGCCGCCAAAGCGGCAGAATCCCCGTAGCATGGTCGGTCGATAGCTTGGATTGGCGCAATTTTTCCGCAGAACAAATCACCTTCCGCCTCAAAGACCATATGGAAAAAGGCGCAATCCTTCGTTTTCAAACGGGCACACAGGCAACCAATAAAATTTCGGAAATTGTAACCGCCATCCGCTCTGCCGGCTACACCCCCGTCCCCTTACAAACATTGCTCCCTGCCCCTGTATCCGAGAATTTTTCATAAATAAACAATTTAATTTTCAAAAAATGCTTGACAAAACACACACTTTGTGCTATTATACCTAAAGATGATTCGGGGGTATAGTTCAATTGGTAGAGCAACGGTCTCCAAAACCGTGTGTTGTGGGTTCAAGTCCTCCTGCCCCCGCCAGAAAAAAGCACTTGCATTTGCAAGTGCTTTTTTCAACTAAATCCGCTATAGCGGAATAAATCTGCTTCGCAAATGAAATCACGTTGTGATGAAATCCGACTTCGTCGGGGCAGGCAAGCGGATTTAATTTCATCTGAAGCCATACGGCTGAAGATTTCATCCAAGCTATGCTTGGATTTCATCGTGCATTGCACGATTTCATTCATTGGATAAATCCGATTCACGGGTGTGCCAAAGTTCCTATATGGTTTTTTTATTATCATTGCAGTTTTTTCATCTAAATCCGCTTCTTGCGGATTTACATCATGACGGCTTCGCCGTCTCTTCATGTTTGTTTTTCAAACACTTCCTTTTTTATAATCTTGCTCGTCAATATTTACTTCTGATGATTCTATGATGTAATGTCAAAACATTCGGTGTGTATGGAGCATAAACTCACTTGTGCCGATTGTACGTTTCTTCGCATAAAAACCCCTGCTGACGTTTCTGTCAGCAGGGGTTTTATACTAAATCGATTTTTTATTGCACCGCAACCGTCACTTCTCGTGTTTCTTCCGCATAAGTCACCTTTGCGCCTAAATTCTCGGCAATAAAGCGAAGCGGAAGGTATGTTCTGTTGTTTTCGATAAAAGCCGCGCTATCCAATTCTTTTTCTTCCTCGCCTACCAAAGCTTTGGCTTCACCGATTACGATTTTTATTACTTTATCCGTATTTTTAACGGTCACGGTTTTGGTTTCTTCTTCCCACAAAACCTCTGCGCCCAGGCTTTCTGCAATAAAGCGGATCGGCAGCATCGTGCGGTCGTTTTGAATCATGGGGGCAGCATCGATTTGCACCTCACGCCCGAAAACCATGGCTTTGGTTTCGCCGATTGTCAAAACGATTGTTTTTTCTTCCCATGCGGCATAGAGGGTGATATTTTCCGTTACCTTTGCTTCAAAGTCATAGCCTTCCGTGTGTGCCTCGTCTTTATACCAACCAATGAAGATATAACCTTCTTTTTGGGGTGCTTCCGGCATTTTGGCGCTGGCATTTTTCTCTACCTTCTGTTTTTCCACCGCACTTCCTCCGTCGGTGTCAAAGGTCACGGTGTAGGATATACTGCCGCCACCGCCGCCGGATTTTCGTTGTGCAAAGACCTTGATTGTATTATCGGCATAATAGAACAAGCTACGTTCACCGTTTTCATCTATTTTAATTTTTTCGTCCGCAACTTCGATGACACTATGGTTTTCGTCATGGAGTTCCCATGATATCGTCGGATATAAAAAGCCTACATAAAATTCTGCATTTTTATACTTGTCGGTACTGTTACCTGCCAATGTAATCTCCATGGTTTTGCTGTCTATGTATTTCATTGCATGAATCTCAACACCATCCAAGCCAACAATCTGCCATGTATTATGATAAATTCCCTTCCAATTATACAAAATTTCTTCTTTTTCTGCCTCATCCTCTGCCGCATCATACATTGCTTGCCAATCGATAAAAGTCGCATCGTCTGCATGGAAATACCCATCTGATATGGTTAGTATAATTTTGGCACCGTCCTCTTTTCCCTTTCGAATCGGCTTTTTGGAAGATATTTCAATTTTCAAAGGCTCGTATTCCTCTTCTTTGCACCATGTCGCATAGTATTCCGTGTTATGAGAGGCATGAATCGGCTGTGGCTGAATGTAATGAATACCGCTTCCTCTCCATTCTTTCCATCCGGTGAACACATAGCCCTCTCTTTCGGGAATCGGCGGAAAGTCTACCACGTCATTTTCCTTCAGATTTTCTATACGGTGATACACAATGTAGGTGTCGGGATTTAAAAGCTCGTCATTTTCGTCACATATGGGCAGATCATAATGAAATGTGACTTCATAGCATGCACTGTTGGCATACAGCACATATTTTCCCAATCGATCCGTCTGTATGGTAAATTTGGTTTCTTCTGCCTTCGTTATGCAGTCTGTCATGTCCACAAACTCTTCGCCAACATAGAACAAACGGTAGTCCTTCCCGATTTTGGGCGTTATACCGCCACCTTTAGGCGGCATAAAGACTTTAATTGTCAGTTTTTTAATGTCGGGATAAGGATTTTCCGGATCATTTCCCCGAATATCAAAGAAAATCACGCGATCACTTTCTCCTGCATGGGCAAGCACTTGATCGTCGATTTCAATTTCCCTTTCATCTCCGCTCAACAAATCATTGGCAATAATTGAAAATTGCGGATGCTCTATTTCATTTTCAATATCCTCCGAAAGAGGAATCACATTTGCCGCACATTTGCGCAAGCTCAACTGCCGTTTGCCGTCCAAGCCATAGGCCGCCGTGGAGAAGCTTTCCTTGATTTCATAGGGCTTCACAGTGATACTCGTCGATTCATACATTGCACGGCGCACACCGTCTTCATCCATTTGGATTTTTGTGTCATGCCAGTCGATGATTTCTCCATTTTCTTCATAAGGCTCAGGGTCGACGGGCGTTTGTGGG
>JAFPCL010000122.1 GCA_017390225.1 Clostridia bacterium | reverse complement strand
CCGGCGATATTTCGTGGGCAATGCATATGGAAGATGCGGAAGCTGATCTTCGGTTTTTAGACAATTTGCCCGGCATTAAAGTGGTGTCCAAGGGCAATCACGATTACTGGTGGGAATCGTTAACAAAGCTGAAAGCCTTTTCGGAGGAAAAAGGGTTTTCATCCCTTGTTTTTTTGCACAACAGTGCGTATCTGTACAAAGATACGGCAATTTTTGCTACCCGTGGGTGGCTCACGCCGGCAGACACAAATTATGCGGCGCATAAAGACGAAAAGATTTACAAACGGGAAGTCATGCGTATGGAGCTTTCTGCCGCCAAGGCAAAAGAGCTTTCCCCCAAGCATATGATTGCCGCCATGCACTATCCGCCGGCACGCGAATTTTTGCGGGTGCTGGAGGAGATTTCGCCGGAGATTTGTGTGTACGGACATCTGCACGGAGTGGAAAAAGAAGAGAAAATCGTCAGTTCAACAAAAATCAAACTGGTTTCGTGTGATTTTTTGGAATTTTCACCGATAAAAATATTAGATTAAGGCTTGATTTTTTTTGGAAATGGTTGTATAATAGGTCATATGTTTGTGAAAGGAAGTAATTGACCATGATTTTAAAGAATGAAAAAATTGAAGAAAATAAGGTTCGCCTGGAGATTGAAGTCTCCGCAGAACGTTTTGCCGAAGGTATGGATACTGCATACGAAAAGGTTGCTCCCCAGGTTGCTCTTCCCGGCTTCCGTAAAGGTAAAGCACCCCGTAAGATGATTGAAAAGACCTACGGTGTTGCTGTGTTCTACGAAGAAATGATGAATGCTGTTATTCCCGTATCTTTCCGTGAAGCACTGGAAGAAACCGGCGCACAGATTGTTTCCGATCCCGAATACGATATCGTAACCCTGGAAGAAGGTCAGCCCTTCGTTTTCTCCGTTGAATTTTTCGTAAAGCCCGAATTTGAGCTTCCCCAATACAAGGGTATTGAAGCTGTCGAAGTGAAGGCACAGGAAGTCACCGATGCGCAAATCGATGCGATTCTTAAAAGAGCCGCAGAAGAAAATGCACGTCAGATCAACGTAACCGATCGTGCTGCACAGCTGGGCGATGTCGTTACCATTGATTATGCCGGCTATTTCGGCGATGAAGCTTTCGAAGGCGGCACGGCAACCAACCATGATTTGGAACTGGGCAGCGGCTCCTTCATCCCCGGCTTTGAAGATCAGCTCGTTGGTGTTGGTCTGAATGAAGAAAAGACCGTTATCGTTACTTTCCCTGAAGAATATCATCATGCAGATTATGCAGGCAAGGAAGCTCGCTTTGAAGTTGCCGTGCATAAGATTACTGCCAAAGAAATCCCCGCTATCGATGATGAATTTATCAAAGATATCAGTGAATTTGATACCGTAGATGCATATCGTGCCGATCAAATGGATAAATTAACAAAGGCTGCCGCAGAAAGAGCCGCCGCAGAACGTGAAAACAACGTGATTGAAGCTCTGATCGAAGCTACCGAGATTAACATTCCCGCATGCATGATCGAAGAAGAAATCGACGGTCGCGTTCAGAATTTCT